>NZ_JBFEFI010000015.1 GCF_040717535.1 Thalassoglobus sp. JC818 | reverse complement strand
TAAGGCAACTGAAACTCGCTTTAGTTCGTCGCTAGTTAATTCGCTTAGCGCTCGTTTATAATCTCATTATCTAGCTCGCTGTTGACCAAGTCATTCGGGGTGAAGAACTCTCGAATACAAGATGCGTGTCGATTATTGCTAATCATGGTTCTTATTGGCGTCTGACGCAAAGCCAGCGAACGAGTGCCGAGGTTCGACATTGCCTCGTTTGGTGGCAATGCTCTGAACTCAACGATACCGTGCAATAGTGAATCCAACTCGTCGCACCTCTGCTTCGAAGGACGCAACTCGCATAAGTGGCTGCAGCCTGCATGATTCGGAGCCCCCAAGTTGAGTTGTCTTCACAGGCGAACACCAACAAAAGCGTTCAATGTTCAAGGCGGGAATCTGATGCCAATTGCGAAAAGACTCGGCTTCCGTGAATCAGCACAGATGATGCGGAATTCACTCAGATTGTTTCTCATTCTCTTTGCGAATTTCACGATATGGAATCAGGTCGGCTTCGCTCAGTCATCACGCCCAAACTTCGTCATCGTGATGGCAGACGATATGGGCTACGAAGGTGTGAGCTGTTTCGGAAACCCACTGTTCAAGACTCCAGAAATAGATCGACTGGCCGCTGAAGGGATGCGTCTGGTGGACTTTCATTCTTCGGGTACTGTTTGTTCTCCCACTCGGGCTGGGTTGTTGACCGGGCTTTATCAGCAACGAACCGGCATCGAAGCAGTCATCCATCCCGATCACAATCACCCGGAACACCGCAAAGGGTTACAACTGAGCGAAACAACTTTCGCCGAATATCTCAAGGAATCAGGTTATGTCACCGGACTCATCGGAAAGTGGCATCAAGGGTATCCACAGAACTCAGTTGACTATCACCCGCAGAATCACGGCTTCGATGAATTCGTTGGATATCACAGCGGAAACATAGACTTCGTCAGCCATGTTGGCGATCACTATCGGCACGACTGGTGGCACGATCGAGTCGAAACTCAAGAAGAAGGCTACACGACGCATTTAATTAATTCGTACGTCGACAAATTTATTCGTCAACACGCCAACTCTGATCAGCCGTTTTGCCTTTACGTTGCTCATGAGGCGATTCACAACCCTGTTCAAGTTCCGGGTGATCCCGTGCGACGCACAATCGATCATTGGGACCGCTGGAAATGGCAAGATCACACGCCGGAAGAACGCGTTGAAAAATACAAGGGGATGACTCTTCCTCTTGATGAAGGAATCGGACAGCTGAGAGAGACCCTCTTAGAACTAAAGATCGCTCAGAATACGTTCGTCCTGTTCTTCTCCGATAACGGTCCCGCTGGCGATTGGCCGGATACCGACGATTTCCGAGGACGCAAAGGCTCTGTCTACGAGGGAGGACATAAAGTCCCAGCCATTGCATGGTGGCCAGGAAAGATTCCGGCTGGAACATCATCGGAAGTTCCAATTATCAGTATCGACGTCGCTCCAACTTTGCTCGACATCGCAGAAGTCGCTGTCGACGCCACCTTTGATGGAGTCAGTTTTCGAGACGTGGTCATTGATCAAGGAACCATCCCGCCGCGTCCTCTCTTTTGGGCATCTCTTTCAAATTCGGGTAGTCGCAGTGAAGCGATGAGATCAGGAGACTGGAAACTTGTCGTGAATCATCCCAAGGCCAGACCGGGGTCATTCGAAAACCCGAAACCGGAACTCTATCACCTGAAGAGCGACCCCGGAGAAACGACTGACGAAAGTCATGAACACCCCGAAAAGGTCGAAGAAATGCTCGACCAATTGAGATCCTGGTACGACGAAACCCAAGTCCAAGCCACGAGTCAACCCGGCGGCTGGTGAGGATTCCGAACGCCTCAGGGTCTAACTTGTTGAAGTTCGTTAGCGACTCGTTTCAAGAGCTTGCAGCAATCGAATTTCCTTCAAGAGGATTTCAACCGGATCGCCATTCTTGACCGGAACAAGGCTGACTGTCTGGTCGGTGGCCACTCGTGGTAGGCGAGGGCAGTGGATGCTCAGACTCCGATCAGACTTAACAAGAAAGCTGACCAGCGCCTCGCCAGCTGTCTTGGCTGCCACGTATTCACCCATATTGACCGGCAGTTCGTCGATGGCCACGGTCGACGGGTAAAGGATCGCACACTTTTCGGTTTCTCGAAAACGTTCTAGAGCAGTCACAAAGCCATTCACATAGAAGCGGCAAAATTTGTCGAACAACTCGTTGACGAACACCCCTTTGTTCCCGCCAAACACGAATGGGGTTGCGAAGTAATAAATGTGCGTGGCTCGATAGTCAGCATCCTCAAAGGTTGCCGACTGATCATCGGCGGACAGAACGTTGTACTGGAATCTACGAACTCGGACGCCTGCACTCTCAGCGTCGTCGCAGATTCGAACAGCATCTTCTTCGCCCATGTTGTACGTGAATGAAACATCAGCTCCACCTGCAGCCAGCATCTTGACCGCGATCTCTCCCATCCCTCGGGATCCTCCGATTACAAGTGCTCGCTGGTTTGTAAACTCATCTTTGGTGACAAGTTTCGCGATTTCAGAGATCGAAGGTTGCTGCTTGGGAGAAGGTCTTCGAAATGCTCGAATGTCTCCGTGGCATCCCGGACCCTCAAGCTCCATCGAAACCATTCCGATCGCTGCGTTGTACCGCTTCACTGCGTACTTCAAGAGAGGTTCTTCGGACTCGCGATCAAAGGTAAGTTGCAGTTCAGCGAATACAGAATGCATTCCGGGACATTCTCCACCCACAAGCCTTGAACAAGTCACGACAGTTGAAAGTTGATCCGAAGGGATGAGAGTTGCCAGCTTTGGAAAGAGTTTGAGAGCCAATTCCTCTTGCAGGTACAAATCCATGACCCCAGTCGTCGTCGCAATTTTCTCGTCTTCGAGTTCCGTTGGGACTACTCGCTCCGGAATCTCATTCTTCGGTAAACATCGCTTCTGATTGCGAGGGCTGCCGGTCTCGACCTTCATCGTCAACGCAACTGCGCCGTTGCTCACCAGTTCTGCCTGAATCGAGTCGGAACTTCTCTCAATCGCCACAGCGACTTCGTCACCCACCAGCAGTGGTTTGTGGAACATCGCCCGCAAGCGGGTGATCTCACATAGCAATGACTCATCTTGCAGCGCACGATCGAGCACCCAGAGAACCGAGTGAATTCCATGCACAACAGGGCCACCGAACAGCAACCGGCGGCTCGCCACAGGATCGACGTGAAGTGGATTGTGATCACCAGAAATCAGTTGTGCAGGCGCTATGCAATCGCCCCTCTCCTTCAGTGAGCGTGATGTCAGAACCCCACAAACGGAGGACGACCATGCGGAGGACGAAATCGCCCGTGACTCAACCCCAACAGTGGCTGAATTTCACCACCGGTCAGGTTCGACTCAAGCAACCAAATCTCGATCTCCAATACGCAAGAGTGTCGCGAAAAGCCTCAATTCCCAACTATGCAGACCAGTAGAATACCGGGTTACCTGACAGGAATGGCTGTTCTCTTCCGCCACGGATCAGCAAATCCGCAATTGAACAAAACTTTTCCGGTCGCACCCCATCAAATTCCCAGCGGTTGCAAACCGAAGGAACAGCGAAAAAGCGATTTTTTTCCACCTGATGCGACCATCTGGGCGGGTGAAGTGACCGGTTGCTAAGTGTTGTCCAGAAAGAGGTTGCGGTAAAACAGATCTCGGAAACGAAATGACGTTCAATAGCAGGAAAACAATCCAACGTCACCTATCAAACTCTCAGAAATGCCTCAGCCCCCCGATCTCGAAAGTTGGCTTGCAGGACACTCACTCATTTCATAAAGTTCCCGCGTCTTCCCCGATAGCTCAATTGGTAGAGCGCCGGACTGTTAATCCGTAGGTTGTAGGTTCGAGTCCTACTCGGGGAGCTGATTCATACGCTCGGAGTTCCGGCCGTCTAACGGCTGTTCTGCGAGCGTTTTTTGATGCGCGGTTGCTTCCCAGCCGGGGATTTCTTCCTCGAACAGCATGATCTCCATGAGACCGCTGCTCGGATCGTCCTCCTGCTGGTGGACGTCGATGGCGGCGATGTAGCACGACAGCAATTCACGAAGACCGTGCAGGTCCCCCATTTCTCGCAGCCGGTTGACGATGAACGGGAAGTCGCAGTAGGTTTCAGCTGCCACCTCGGCAGAAAGAGACTGTTTTTCTCGGTCCGCTCGCTCCAACTCAAGACGGTTGATACGTTCTTGGGCAGCCGCTTTGTCTTTTTCTAGGGTGATGATCCGCTCTCCGAGCGTTTTGAAGTCTGCACCTGCTTCGATCGCCGACATCAGGTTGCTGAGCGCACTTTGCTTTTCGCGAAGCTGAGCACGCACGGCATTGATCTCGCTCGTGATCGCAGCGACCTCCTCGCCCTGATATTTGCTGGCAGCCTCGACGGCGATTTCGATTTCAGAGCGGTTCTGCGCCCACGCACTGATCTGGTCAACAACGAAGTTCTCGACGGTATCTGCTGGCAGGTAAGCAGCGTCACACTCCGTCCTTCTGCTGCGTTCCCTGAGATTACAGACATAGTAGAAGTTGCGAGTCTTGTTTCGACCTGAACACGATTTTGGAGTCATCAGGCTGCCACACTTTCCGCACCTGACCAGCCCCTTCAACAGATACACGTGCTCAGTCTGAGCTTTTGTGTTTGTGCAGGTATCCCCATTCCGTTTGATGATGTCCTGGACTTGCATGAACAAATCCTCTGGTACGATCGCGTCGTGCTTGCCGTCGTAGATCTCTCCTTTGTGCTCGACCTTTCCCAGATAAACTTGGTCTGTCAGGATATTGATGACTGCTTGCTTGTAGTAGCGGCCACCACCTTTCGGCTTTCCCTTTTTGGTAACACTGCGAGGCCGGACAATCCCCTGCTCCTTGAGATGTTGGAGAACGCTGCTGCCGGAGCCAAGTTCAACGCATTTCTTGAAGAAATCATTGATCAAAATCTCTTTCTGTTCCTCATTGATCTTCAGAACTCCCTTCTCGTCGGGGTCGAGATCGTAACCAAGTGGGATGCTACCACCATTCCACAACCCCTGTTCGGCGCGATGCTGCATGACAGCGGCCGTTCGTTCAGCTGTTTGTTCGCGTTCGAGTTCTGCGAAGACGAGGATGAGTTTCAACATGGCCCGGCCGACTGCGGTCGTTGTGTCGAATTTCTCATGGAGACTCACAAATTGAACATTGTTCGTCTCAAAAGTTTCCCAGAGGGTGAAGAAGTCACGAAGCGATCGAGTGATGCGATCAATCTTATAGACAATCACCGTGTCGACTCTTCCGGCATGGATGTCTGCCATCATACGTTGGAACTCGGGGCGATCGAGATCCTTTCCTGACCGTCCTTCTTCGCGGTAGCGGTCAACGACTTCCCATACCTCGTCGTTATCTTTTTCGTTCTCAAACTTGATGGCAGCGTCCATGCATGAGAATTGCGTATCGAGTCCTCCGTCTTCGACCATGGCTTGACGTTGAGTTGAGACCCGACCGTACAGAGCACATTTGCGGATGATTTGAGTTGATTTCGCTTTTCGGGATTTCTTGTTCATGTTGTTCCTTTCAGTGTGGATCTTGGGAATGCTAGTGCGGCGACTGGAGCGTCAGGCACACATGACTTCGCTTGCAAGATTGCCTGCTCGCAGAACAAAGCCAGGGTGTTCCTGGAGCCAGTCCATGAGTGCAGATCGCATCACTGCGACGATCAATTCAAGTCGCTGTTTGGCCGTCTTGTTGAAGTGCGGATGTTTTGGATTCGGGGCAAGCGTCCCATAGGGCACCAGCTCTGCCGTCCATTCATGCTTACGTTTGTTTTTAGACATTTGGGAGCTCCATCGAGTGAGCCCGCCATACCACACTCCCTGGCAGCGATGACGGAAAATTTGAGCCAGTCCTGCAATGGGCTGGGTCACAGGTTTCGTATGAGCTCTATGGCTATGCCGACAATGTTATCGATGTCGACGGCTTCTTCTGCGAACTGCTTCTCCGCAGGTTTGTCCTCGGGAGGATCGAGTTGAATCGACCGAAGGCGTTTTCCGTCGATTTTCTTGTCGAGGTAGCTTTTGAGCTTTGAGTCAGGACAGGTTTGGATTACCCAGTCATTTGATGAATCGTCAAATGAAATCCACACTCGTCGTAGGGTGATTGTGTTTCCGCTTCGCCCTTCACTGAACACGACGCAGAGCTTTCCGTTCAGTGCTTGGAGATTACTCCGCAGCCGTTCAACAGATGACTCAATGACGATCAGGTCATCTGCTCGCATCCGCTCTGACGGATTACTAAACGCCGGTTCGCACGCTCGTGCAGGAATGGCATAGAGCGATGCACGGAATACTGTCGGAGAAACAGCCACTGTGTTGATTGTGAGTAGCTCCTGGCGACTCGCTGGATGTCCATCGAGAAGCGTGCTGGCGATCGGGACTTGAGTTCGTGAAGCCCTGTCGATCTCTCCTTGGGATTCGAGCGTCGCGATCAATTCATCGCGGTCCACATTTTCAAGTTTCGCGATGCGTTCGAGCAAATCGCGGCCGGGCTCCTGCTTCCCATTGAGGATTCGAGAGACAACCGGCTGAGCGCATCCAACGAGTCGGGCAAATTCACGCTGGTTACCGCCTGATCGAGTTTCGACAAGTTCAGCGATCTTCTGGGCGCTTGCCGAAAGCTGTGCAGTCCCAACTTTTTTTCTAGCCATGATTGATCCCTTGATTCAAATGAAACCGGATGATACCATTGCATGGTATCGTTGTGCGTGAGAGTGGTCAAGTGATCGACAAGAAGAACTGGCCTGCATTGTCTGACGACAGCCCGTCTCGGCTCATTTTTCAGAGTTAGGGTGCTTGACGAGCAATATGAGATTCGAGCTTGAGCAAGACCTAGCTTGGGGAAACGGCCATCAACCTCGTCTCCCGCACCCAAGCGTGAGGCTTCACATCGAAGCATCGCAAAATGAACCATTCAACGACAAAGGACATCTGTGGTGATTGACTTTGAATACGATGATCTCGGCGAACGGCATGGGAATTGGTTTGACGAGGACGGTGGGCGAGCCCGTCGACTCGCTTGCTCGTGGGAGCCTGAGGCGTTTGGTAACCGTCCGATGGACTGGGCTCGCCGCGATCTGGTGCTCGGTGCGGTTCAGCGAGATCGAAGAAATTGGGCCTATCGCAAACTTGTCAAGAACCGCCATCCAGCTTTCTTTCACGACACAATCGAATGGTCGGAACGCAATCGAAGCGGAATCGCCAGGGCTCGATCGTTCTTATTCTTCCATTATCTCGCCCTGCTCCGACTCTCAAGATCTGACTCGGAAACGTCATCGCGAACAGCGAAAGAGATGATGGATTGCTGCCCAAATTTCTTTCTGGCTCGGCAATCTCGCCAGCGGCGAGTGTTCCGGCCTTGTCGGCATAACAAGGCGTGTCCCTTCTGCCTCGCAAGAGCGGCAGAGGAGGCTTACAGCTCGCTGCTGACAATGCCAAGCGTCCGATCGTCGATACTTGTTCTCGCCAGCGTAACCCACGACGTCACCAGTCTTTTTTCTCACGGCAGCACGATAGTGCCGCAAGTCAGGCGTGCTTTCTCCAGGCGTTTGCGTAATTGTGCTGAATCCTACGGCGCAAATGCAGGCATATTTTCAATCCAGATTGGGCCTCGGTGCAAGGCAAAGCCAAGACTCGACAATTTCAATAGCGAGAGCGATTGCATGCTGGGCTATTCCATTCGTGCGTCGGTCCTCTTTCAGGTACCTCTCGATCTGTTTAGCGCAAAATTTGTCGTGGACGATGGCAACATTGATGAAGAAAACCTGCTGGAAGATTTGAGCATTATCGGCGAGGCACCAGCGGTGCGTATTGGAGCATTCTGTTCACGAGACCCATTGCGTTCGCTCATTTTTGGTGAGCCACCGGGCAATCGGGTTTCAGAGATGAGAGACGGCTACGAGGGCCTGTTCGCGTACCAGCAATGGCACTTGGCGAATGCTGATCAATGGCACGAGTTTTCGTCAGCAACCAAAGGGACACGGCTATTCTCTCCGTGGGGCGAGTGGTACGGGACTCGCCAGGCACCTGTGACGAATCCGTTGACGCCTGCGAGCGAGCGCAGAGGCGCGTTTCGCAAGCGAGAGGTGCTACGACAAGCCAACCAGATTCGTGCAAACGAAGCAGATACCAGGGCAAGCTCAATTCGTGAGCAACTATGGACACAATTCCAGTCCTACCAACGCTCCCACGGGCGATGGCCTGGACGATCTGAAATCAAGCGTCTTGCGGGAGTGAACGCAGTTCCCATATCTGACCGCCAAGCAAGGCGAGTCTCCCAAATGATCCGTCAAGAAAACTAGAAGAAGAGAACAAATGCAGGATTTCAACACTCAATTCTCCGGGATTAGCTTCCTGGATCGCGCTATTCCGGTTGGCCACAAACGCAACGGTGTGCATGCCATTCTTGGCGCAACAGGAACTGGGATTACGACTCTCGCTTCTATGATTGCAGCTGAGGGTGGGAAACAGCACCTCAAATCATCAAGCCAAAAGTCTGAAGGACGATGGGCCTACGTTGCTTCTCAGTCATCACTCAAGGAGCTGAAAACTCGGCTAACGTGTTGCCTTGCAGACTTGCCCTTCTCTGCGGCGAGTGAAGGGAGACTCGATGCGGTTGACGGTTGTGGTGATGTGCGACAACGGTTGGAGACGGCAACCTACATGGTTGATAATGGTTTCTGTCTCGTGGATGCGAACAGTCTGCCGGTCGCAAGTTGGGGGAGTCCAGCACATGTCGCTGTCGATCACATCTTGCAACAAATTGGGTGTGGAACATTAGTCGGACTCACGATCGACGATGTGCCCTCGCTCATCCAGGGGAGAATCGGCGCAAAGCACGCCACGACTCGAGACAGCATCTCGATGACCACCAGTTTGCTACGAGAGTGCCGAGATTTCGCGGAAGCTCTTGGTTGTCCTATTTGGATCGGACATCAGCTTTGGGGAGGAGTGGCAACAAACAAACCACGTGCGGATCTGACACACAAGGACGCGATGGACTACTACGAGTTGGACAAGTGGATTGACACTGCATTCGTATTGGGAAACCACGCCCAGAACGGAATGTTTCAAATTCGTTGTACTGAGCCATTTGCGGACGATGAAACTTCGCTTGCCGTTGTAAGGTTTCGACCGGGAGGGACCTTCATCCAGGAGGTGGATTGTGAGGAACGCACCGCGTTTTTGACCGACTCTTGGAAGCGGCCTTCTTTCGATATGCCAGAAGATGTGCGGCAGCTTGTCATCGACCGCCATGCCGAATTGAGGAAGTCATCTCGCGACGAGGAGTTGAGAACTCGCATGGTACGGGCCGCAGGGATTGAGTGAAATATCCTAACATGCTTTCGGAAAACAGGTTACGTGGACAGATGGTTGTTTCGTATAGCGCTGCTTCTCTTTCTTTTCTCGAAGGGTAAGTGTTTGTATCAGAGGTTCAATAAATGAAAGAAGAACAACGATATACGAAACAACTCGTTCGAGCCGTAAACACTGCATCTCATGGGGTTTCAGGATTGCAGGACAAGCAAGAACGGCCCGTACCATGTCGAGAACAATGTTGGTTGGAGATATGCAATGAGTGAACTGACTCCGCGAGAGATCAACGACTTTTGGCTGCGAGGAGTTCTGCCCACCGCAGCACGAGCCGCCTGTGTCACGCAGGAGGAACTTGAACGCCTCAAGATACTTCAACGGCACCTTCGCGAGTACGAGAAGTTGCGTCAGCGCGTGCGAGACAAATACCTGAATGGAGCCCCGGTAGTCGCTGGCGAGCTGTCACTCGAAGCCACCGAGACAGAGCAGCGGAGCTTTTCGTTTGAGAGCCTTTCCGCAGTCATCGGTCCCGAGGAGACCCAGCGGCTGAAGAACCAGCTCGAACCGAAGCGGGTCATACGCCTGTCGGTCATCGACTCACCAACCAGTTCGGAATCGTAGGAGCAGAAAATGGTTTCTATTATCCAAAGTTGTGCGTCGGCGGGCACATCTGCTGACGCCGGCAAGGACTCCCTTGGCCATCCGAGTTGGCATCTCAGTTTTTTGCGACGAGCAATCGGGGTCCCAGGAAAAACCGCGTTGATTACGGGTGTGATCTTGGTCATACAGAGCTTTCGGCTGGAACGAACGCGGCACATTCTTCTCACACCGAAAGTCATCGAATCGTACGGGCTGAGTCGATTCGCGGTTTACCGTGGCCTGCGAGCGCTGGAGGAATCCGGTTTGATTCAAGTCAACCGTCAACGTGGTCGCGGCCCGATTGTTTCATTCGTTTCAACTGAGGATTTTGACAAGTAAGCAACGAGAGCCCCGTCTTACGCCCAGTTTGCAGCCCAGTAGCAGATTACCCGCAAATTGGCTCATCGCTGGAGTTGACCGGTGAGAAGGCGACGTCGCGCGGTGTCCAAGTACCTCTCGATTACACGGGGCCTTGTGCAAATCGGGCATGCCCCCGATCAGCAAATGTTGGTTTCTGAACCACCAGGGAGCGGCGGTTTTGAGCGCTTCGAGGCATTTGAGCTGGTGGTTTGAAGGGCTATTCGCTCTGTCGCGCCTCGCGACCGCCAACACGCGTTCATGGTCATAAGCGATGACGAACACATCGCTTGCGGCGCGGGGGCTGCGTTGAATGACGCACTCAGCATGAGGTCGCCTACCCCCAAATCGGCTTCCAATGGGCGCCGCGACTTCGTAACTCGCTGGTAAACATCACTGCGTTTCTCGCGAGCCATTACTCACCCTGCATCAACTCAGACCCCTTGTGCCTTCTTCGCAAATGCCAAATTGGCCTGATGACTCCCGAGCCGTGCGAGCACGATTCACGCGAAGTGACTTCTGCGGCTTGTTCCGCGCTAACGCGAGCCGCTTGCCCGACCGCAGGGTCAGGAGCCGTCGAAACACTGTTTCATTCAGGCTGGCTTAGCGCCAGGTTCAAACTTGCTGGAATCACAACGTGCAACGGGTAGGCCAAAGTATCATTGGCTGGGAGGTGCGTCTGATAGCTAAAGATAAAGCCAAAGCCGCCGTCCGAGTTGCCCCGGACGGCGGCGGTGAACTTCGGGGGCAGTAGATGTGAAGTCAGGCTCGACGGTTTCGGTATGCTCGGCCGCGACGCCAGCCAACTTTGAAAGCGGCCTTCGAGCCATTTCGTTTTCCGGCTGAGTAGGCCCAGTAGCCGATGCCAACGGCAACGGCGAGAGTTACGACGGTTTCCATGGTGGGTGTTCCTTTGTTCGCTTGTTGGAGTGATTTGTATCCAAGAGCTTCAACCCTGCCAGGCGTCACACTGTTTGCGATAGGGACAACTTGGACAGGCGGTGATGGACGGGGACGGATAGAAGTTGCCGTTCTGAATGGCCTGCCAGGCGGCGGACATGATGGCTTTGCCATGACGAATTGCGCCGTCTGTGATGGCGGCGGACTCGATGGCCACCGAAGGCGCTTTGGTCTTCGTGAGGGCAATGAACTCGACTCGAACCGGTTTGTCACCCGCGATCTGACTGACGAGCTCCTTGTAGACGATGGCTTGCAATTCCGCGTCCTGGCGTTGGGCGTCGCTCCATTTCGATTTGGCCGTCTTGAAGTCGATGACGATGAACGCATCGGGCGCTTCAATGACCAGATCGAGTCTGCCCAAAACATCAGGAGCGTCAACCAGCAGCGCTGCTCGCAACTCCTCCTCGATGCCAACAACTTGACCAGCGGGATGAGCCGCGCTACTTGCGATGAATGCAGCGATCATCCGCTGAGCCATGTCGGCAATTTTGGTGATGTCCTCATTCTTGCCGAGACGGATGGATGTCTTCTGCTCGCAGGCTTTCCATTCGTCCCAGAACATGACCAGTAATTCTTCTAACGTCGGTTCGGGCTGACCTTCGAGCTGAGCAGTGAACCAGAGTTCGAGCGATGCGTGAATGCCGCGACCAAACGCGAGCGCAGAGGAGACTGTCTCCTCGGGAATACGGTCGATGTATTTGAAGCGGTAGGACAGCGGACAACGCAGGAATTGTTTCACAGCACTCACGCTGAGATAGTTTCGACCAGTCAGTTGCATGGACCGTTCGTTGTTCACCCCGTTGGAGAAGTTGGCAGAGGCGATCATCGGCTGCTCCCGCTTCCCGTCGACTGGCCCCTCAACTCGTCGATCAGTTCGGATGCCTGAGCGATGTCGAGGTCCTCCGCTTTGCGAACCCCAAACCGATCCAACTGTGGCCCGAGGTCAATCCGACCACGACCGGCGATGGCCTTGATTGCTCGCACCTGACTTTGGGTTGCCCCGCGACCGTTCGAGGAACGGTTTCCGTTTGCACGCTGCGAGTAACCGTTGCCATTCGTCTGGCCATTACCGTTTCGGTGATGCCCATTGGTGGAGTAATTGTTGTCATCTTGATGCAGTTCGGCATTGAGCGAATCACGAGCCAGTCCGAACAGTTTGTGGATCTGGCTTCGCAAGCGATCCGGGTCCTCAATGATTCCCGAATCGAGTTCTACTTCCAGATTGACCGACGCGCCGCGACTGCCGTAGTTGGCCTCGCCAACCTTCTTGTTGAGGCCGATGTTGATCTGTACGGGCATATGGATGCCTCCTCATTGGTGGGTAAGAAAACAGCCCGGCATCATCCGTGGATGAAGCCGGGCCATGCTGGTGTTGCGATGATTGGTGACGACTACGCGCCGATTTTCTCCAGTTGCTTGAGTGAACGGAGCGTCGATTCGACGAGCCGGTTCTGCTTCCGCTTGGCTTTGATGGCTGAGATCAATCCGCGAGTGTCAGTCAGCGCCTGGCTCAACGAATCACGCAGGGCCTCGGCCTTTGCTAGCACGCTGGCAGGTTTCTCGGCGCGGGGTCGGGGCGATGTGGAACGTGTCGTGTTTGGCATGGGGATTGTGGTCCTTCTTTGTGGAGATGGTTTTGGTGAATCGCATGGCGACTCGATGCGAGTGAGCTTTGCGTCTGGAGTGATCGCGCCGTCTTTTCCGAGCAATGCCCAGATGTATGAGCGACGGTCGTCACGACAAAATGCGGGGGCTTCCGCTGTACGCAGATGAATCTGTCGAAACCCCAGCGACGCCGCCCGGCGGAGATAATCGCGATTCGTGTTGAATCGCATTTCTTCGCCCGAGCGTTGCGAGTTGCTGAGGACGAATTCGGTGCCGACGTCCTGGTCCGCACTCTTGGCTCGGATCGCAACCGATCCATTGAGATCAACAGTAACCGGCGCATTGAACTCGGATGCAGCCGGGAGTTTTCGGGAGGCTTGAGTCAGGAACTCGGCATCCGTATCGGCGAGGATCATTGTGGATATCGCGGCATGGACAGCCGGAACATGATCGTCCATGTTGGGAAATCGAGCGTCCTTCCCGATCTTCAGATGCAGCGTCCAACTATCTGCCTGGATCGAAACCCATTCGTCGGAACGCCCAATCGACACTTCGGCTGCATTGCTGAAGGCTTGAGAGCTGAATGCCTTCGTGCCGGGAACCAGAACATCGTCATCCCAGGAGAATGCGAACCCCGAGTGCATCAATGCCTGACGTCCGTCCGTGGCGGCAATCTGGCCGTCCGAGCCGCGCAGTCGAACGCAACTCAGTGCGAAACGCGACGATTCGTTGTCGGTCGTCGCCACAGCTTCCGCCATCGCCGGAATAAACTCGCGGTCGATGCCTGTGAGTTTTGGTGGTGATTCGGGGACTTGGACCGGCTCGGCATGGCTGTACTGAGCAGTTTGAGGAATGCCGCCATCGAGCCACTGGACGGTGATCGTCTCACCATCTTGCTGGATACTGACTTGGTCGTTCCGCTTGCCTTCGCAGGCTTGCAGTGCTTCGTAGGGCAATGTGATGGCGTCGGGACGGAAGTCGCCTTCGATGCGATGTTCAACCGCGATGTTGTCCGAGAAGGACTGAATCAGCAGCCCGACTGGAGTTGCTCGAAACGTGACAATCGGTGCCCGACGCGCTGAGGTGATTCCAAGGGCCTGCCGAATCGTTGAGCGGATGAGATGAATCTGTTTGCGGGTGAGTTCAATCACGGCACCTCCTCTTGTGTTGGGTTGGTGGTGGACGTGACACCGGCGAATCGGTCATCACGTCATGAAAGAGCCGCATTCCGGACCGGAAGAAAATCCAAGTGAGGATGGTCTCCCAACCAAACAGAAAGAATGCGGCAAAGCAAAGCAGGCCGACAAACACGGTGTAGCTCGCATAGAACTCATCGAGTTGTCGGCGTTTGGGATCGTTGCCTGCTGCCATCAGGCAGCCCAACGTCGGCGATCGCGACGCATGGGATACACGGCATAGTTGCGTTCCAGTTCAAGCTGATCCCAGTCGATAATGTTGGGAGGTAAGTCGTCAGGCTCGGGGTCAAAATTTACTTCCAGCGGGTCCGCGATGCTGAATCCGATGCGGCGAACGTCGCACAGTGTGTCACCAGTCGCCACGCAGACGGCATCATCAATTTCTCGTTGGGTCATTTGTTCATTTCCTGGAAAAAGGTAGAACGACCGCCCAACACTGGGCGGCCGTTGAGATACAGCCGCCCCGCACTCTGCGAAGCTGAGATCAGGTTGTTGTTACTCGCCAGGCGTCAGCCAGTGTTCGAGCAACCATTCCACTTCAGCGTCGAGTGCCTCGGAGCGCGTTGAGAACGGACTAAGAACCGGACCGTTGACGGGTGAGAGATCAGCGGCCCATTGACCATCCGCCGTTGGTTCAACATGCGAACCACGGCGGATGCTCGCTTCGCCGATCTGCTGGACATCAATCGCTTCCGAGTAGACACAGCGACAGTTGCCGGTAGGTTCGATGAGTAGTTGCACGTAGACCTCCTTCAACGTGGCCGTCGCTGAATCTTCCGGCGAGGACGATCAACGAGGAGACCGTCGAGATTGGCTTGCACGGTCGACATCTGCGTGGCGATGTGCTGCCGCAGGGACGCGTTGTCCCGCAACTGCTGAGGCTCCACGCCGCTGACGATCGACTCGGCACGTTCCACAAGTTCCTCAAGATCAGCGTTGCCGCCAATATTCAACTGGCGGAACCGAGCAAAGAACTCGTTCAGATTATCCACAGTGGTATCGCGGAACGTCTTTGGCTTGCCGTCTTCCGTGCCGGACATGCGTTCGACCAGATGATCAACAAGACCAGCAAGTTGCTCGAAGAACATCTGCTCGGCCTGCTCGACGGCTTCGGTGAATCGAGCCTGAACACGGTCGCATTCCTGGCGGTAAACTTCAGGGTTCAGCTCACGTAGATACTCTGGAGCTTCGACCGCCGGAAACGAATGCTCAATGCCAAACGCACCAATCAACGTCGCCGGATAATCGCTGGCGTTGAACAACGAGCCCAGCCGTTCACGAGCCGCCGATCGCATCTCATCGTAGTGCCGTTCGAGTTCTACAACGGCGTCATCAAGTTCGGAACGGAAGCCATTGAGAGTTTCGTCAAACTCGGCAATTTGGTCGTGACGGATCAGCCGGATACCTCCTTCTGGAAACGGCAGGCTATTCTCCTTCCAGAACTTGGTCACCCGTCCTTTGATCTTCGTCACGGCCGCCAGCGCCGGATGTTTGGGGTCGAGCAGGCGTTTGGAAGCACTGATGGAAGCACCATCCGCACCGAAGACATCTGCTGCGACGATCTTCTGATCGGTGGACAGCGTCTTTGTCGTCCCGAGCCAGGTGAAGACCACTTTGATCGCCGCCATGGTGGCTCGCATCCGTCGAGCCGCAAGTTGTGTTTGGATGTGTTGTGTGTCGTTATTGCTCTCAAGCACGGTGCTCACTGAGTTCTCCTTTGGTTGGTTACTGAAATGAAAACGCCACTCAGCCTGCGAAGACTGAGCGGCGTCGAATGCCAAATTGGGATGTGATTGAAATCACTCGGAAATGCTCACCTCATCTTCGACCCACCCAGTTCCGAGCCATACCTGGGTGTAGGCAAACGTGCGGGCATTCTCGGCTTCCAGCCGGACACGAACAGGAACACGTTGTTTGAGGTCGTATCCGGGTAGCGGTACGTCCCAGGTGACGGTGTGGTCGTCATTCGGTTCCCAGGTATCGAACGCGTGAATGCGCAAACCTTCGCCGCTTTTGGTTTCGGGGTAGTCGACTATGACCGTCAGCCGTCCATTCCTCAGGACGCCCGGATAAACATGCCAGAACCTCAGATGCAAAACGGGCTCGCCGTCAGGCGAAACATCCAGGCGACCTGCATTCAGGGCAATCGCGGGAGCTTTTTGCTGTTCATTCTCGTGTTGCCAGAACCGACTTCCCCAGATCATGAGGAGAGTCAGCATGACAACAATCGTGAGGACAGTTCCTCCGTCCTGGTACCAATGCTTCTCCTTGTTGGACATATAACCTCTTTCAGTGAATGGAAATTGACTCCATGAGCCGGGTCAGTTGTTGGATGGATCGCGGCTCACGCGACGACGTTGCTTCGACGCCTTGCCGGGCTCGTAGATGCCAGGCTGATTCGCCGACAGGCAACGACCGCTGGCCCAGTTTCGTAAGCGGTCTACGCTTTCGTTGGCAGTCATCGCGATGGGCACGACGTTCTGAGCGGCTTGAACCAATGGGACATCGAGCAGTGCCGACAGGCGGCAACAGGCTTTGATCTCCGCGCCGGTCCAGTCGCTGTCGTCGGGCATCCGCTGGTCGCGGTCGATCTCGAACAACGTCAGGTAGATGTTCCAGATCGCATCCTTCTCCTGGCGACCAGGAAGGTCGAGAAAGAAGATCCCATCAAACCGCTCGCTACGACCGAACTCCGGTGGGAGCCTGGAAACATCGTTTGCCGTGCAGACGACGAAGACGTCGGACGAATGATCGTTGAGCCAGCTTAGAAACGTCCCGAACATCCGTGACGACACGCCCGAGTCACCGTTGCCGTTCACACCGGCGAATGCTTTCTCGACTTCGTCGATCATCAACACACAAGGAGCCATCGCATCGACAATGTGCAATGCCTGGCGAGTTCGTTCCTCCGACTGCCCGACGAGCGATCCCATCAGACTACCGACATCCAGAATCAGCACCGGCCTGCCGACTTCCTTGCCGAGGGCTTTGCAGAACTGCGATTTGCCACATCCGGGTGGTGACAGCAACAGCACGCCTCGCGGTCGGCGTCGCTTATCTCCCCGGCTTGGTTGCAGCAGTGCCCGTTTGCAGAAGGACTTCAACGCTGATAGTCCGCCTAGGCTGCTGAAGTCATCCTGACCGCGATGCAGTTCGAGTGAACCGGATTTCTTCAGCGTCTGAGTTTTCAGTTCCCAGATTGCGTCGGGCGTCACTCGACTATGACGAACCAGTGACAGGCTGAAAGCGTTCTCAGCTTCCATTCGAGTCAAACCGGCGGCTGCGTCCAGAACCGCTTCCAGTTCCGGGCCATCCGGCAGTTCGGAGTCTTCGGTCGCGATCCCGCGAGCGATCTCGCCAAGTTGTTCACGGTCGGGCAACTCATGCTCGATGACAACAAACAGCTTTTCGAGTTCGATCGGCAACTGCACGACGGGCGCGAGAACCACGAGAATCGTCCGGTTCTGCTTACCAGCGACAATCTGCTGAGCGATCGCCTGAACGATCTCTGCCGATTGCAGGAACCGGTGAAAGTTCTGGAGTACCAATACCGCCGTTCCATCCGGCGTGACCAGTGAGTTGACGGCGCGAATGGCTGCCAACGGGTCGTTCCCGGCGGCTTCGATCTCCACGCCGGGGACTTTCAATCCTTGTTCAATATCCCAGGTTGCGAGCCGCCATTCCTCCTGACGACACAGCTGCGCGATGGCCACCAGAGCATCCTGATGCTCGTGGCTTTCAATCCAGATGCCCGTGAAGCACGCGCGCACGTACTCCCCAAGCCGTTCAGTCAGTGACATACACGGACTCCTGTTGAGTGGTGAATAAAAATGATGGGGGACGGCTATTCGGGAGCGGTCACCGATTGTTCGGCTTCAAGCTGCTCAACTTGTCGTTCGAGTCGAGCGATCTTGGTTTGCAGCTTCTCCATGGCGTGGAAGGCTCGCTTGAGACGCGACATCCAGCGCTTGAGGGATTCACGCTCTTTAGTGAGTTGATCCTGTTTCTTTTGAAGCCTTCGCTGGCGGCGACGGGATTCCGCGTCAGAGCTTTGCGGGCGCAGAACACGGCGGCGGACGTTGGTCACGGTCAGCCTCCTTCCTGCACCGACTGCTGACGCGAGGCCGATTGATGAAACTCAGCCTTGAGGACTTCGTCCGTCTGCTGCCCCAGTGCCTTCTCAATGAACTGACTGGCCTGTCGACACTCAGTACCGACGAAGCCCTTGGTTTCCACTTTGGTCTGACCATTGGGCAGGACGGTGATTTCGATGGTCTTGCTCATGCAGCACCTCCGACGCTCACCGTCAACCTGATCGAGCCATCTTCCAGTGGCTGCTCGATGATCGAGTGGCCCTTCTTGCGAGCCTCGATCTTCGCCTTCTCCACTGCATAGCCCTGGAGGAACCGGTCGAGCTGTTTCTGCTCGCCCCAACGACCGTTGTAGTTGTCGTAGGCGAGCTTGCCGGTGTTGACGTCGGCCACGACGGGATACCGCCACTCCGGCAACTGCACCGCCCAGCCCGTTGCCGAGCTGCTGAACAGCTTCGCTTTGCCGAAGACTGGCTCCGGCAGCTTGAGTCGATCACACGCCGACCGAATGGCGACGGGATCACGGACTTCTGTCTGAATCGAAACAATGTGCGACAAGGCTTGTTCCTCCGAGTTAGTGAAATCGAACACAGGACCGACCACCGGCCCCGAAACGAGAAAAGCCCCGCACGAACCGGTCAAAGTCGGTTCACACGGGGCTGCAAGCACCTGAGAAGCGAGTTCCCAGAGCTATGCCAGGGGCATCACCTTCACCTGCCGCGATTCACGCTTCGATTTAGCAATCTGCGTTGCTTGCCCGACCGTCAGAGCTTCACAGAGCGCCTCTTACGGCAAGCTGGTGGAGGTTGAGAACGCGCTCAATGCTTGGTAAGGTTTTACAAGGGTCCCTTTGTCGCATATTCGAGTGATGACGTCATGAACAACCTCCAAGACTACGTGACCATCAAGGAAGCAGCGGAGTATATGGGTGTCACGCCAAATACGCTGCGCAATTGGGGCCGTGATGGGAAGATCAAGGAGCGGCGTAATCCACTAAACGGTTACCGCCTGTACAAGAAGTCGGAGCTCGATCGGCTCCTGAAGAAAATTGAACATTCAAGGAATGGAGAATGAGCGAAACGGGGCTACTTCCGGGAACGGAAGTTCAGGCACGTGGATTGAGATGGGAAGTCGTATCGAGTGAAAGCCTCGGTCAACAAACTCTCTATCGTCTTCGCGGGCTGGAGAACGCGGTTCACGGACATGAACTCGACGTTCTGTTTCCATTCGAGCAGATCGAACCGGTCCGACATGAATTGCAGCCCGATCGTGCGGCACCTCTGGCCAACTGGCTGGTTTACCATCAGGCGTTTTTGCTGGAGCAGGCACTCGGCCCTGATGCGTTGCTTGCCGTTCAGCCCGGTCGACTGCGGATTGAGCCCTATCAACTGGTGCCGGTGCTTCGTGCGATACGGATGAGTCGCGTGCGGCTGCTGCTCGCGGACGGTGTCGGCCTTGGTAAGACAATTCAGGCCGGCATGGTCATAACAGAGCTGGTGGCACGCCGGTTGGCTCACCGCATCCTGATCGTGTCGCCCGCTGGTCCGCTGATGAAGCAGTGGCAGCTGGAATTGTCGGAACGCTTTGGCCTTCGCTGCGAAGTCATTGACCGCGCGAAGCTGGAAGAAATCCGCCGCGCAACGGAACTCGGATCGAATCCGTTCGATCACGTACCGCTCGGTTTGGTCTCTGTTGACTTTCTCAAGCAGGAACGGGTGCTGGATCAACTTGAGCGTGCCAGCTACGACATCGTTGCTATTGACGAAGCACACCACTGCATGGACGTCGGGTCGTCACCAGATCGAGAAGACTCCCAACGGCGACGTTTGGCGGAAGTGCTTGCCCGCCGGTGTGATTCGCTGCTGTTGCTGACGGCCACGCCTCATGACGGCCACGATCGTTCGTTCGCGTCATTGTGTGAACTGCTCGACCCATCGCTGGTCGATGGACGCGGTTCACTGCGAGAAGATCGTTACCGAACCCACGTTGTTCGTCGACTCAAGTCCCACATTCTTGTCGATGATCCTAACAACGAGGGACAAAAGAAGAAGCTGTTTCCCGAACGAGTCGTGACGCCTGTTGCCGTCACACCCGAAGTCGATGCTCAGGAGAAGTTCGTCGAACTGCAACGCGGTCTGCTGGACCTCGTGTCTCCCGAGCTGCGGCGAGCATTCCGCAACAAGAGTTACGCGGACGTGCTCGCTTGGATCGCTCTGTTGAAACGAAGTGTGTCAACGGTGGTGGCGTGCCAGCGAACTTTGAGTGTCGTGGCTGAACGCTTCCAACAATTCCTGAACGACACGGCCGAGTTACAGGAAGCCCGTCGTCAGCGAGTCCGCACGATACGTGACTACGAAAGAAAGATCGAACGCTTTGGTTCGATCACGGCAGAAGAGGAACAGGAACGCAGTTTCCTTGAAGCGGAAGACGTCGCTCAACAACTGGCAGCCATGCAGCGTGAGTTGCGTCGTGGTTCTTATAAACAGGCCAAGGTCTCTAACGTCGTCGAACACCTCGACAACCTGATCGACATCGCCGACACAGCCAAAGATCAGGACCCGAAGCTCCTCGAGCTGATCAAGACGATTCGTGCGATCCGCAAGGAAGAACCGAAAACCAACATCCTGATCTACTCCGAATATGTCGACAGCCAGCAGGCTGCCATCGCAGCAATCAAAGCTGCCAAAGTCGGTCCTGTGATCAGCATGAGCGGTACGGACAACGACGCCACACGTGCGGCGACCACCGAGCGTTTCCGAGTCGAAGACAACCTGATCTTGGTCAGCACTGACTCGGCGGCCGAAGGTTTGAACCTACATCAACGCTGCCACCATCTGATTCATTTGGAGCTGCCATTCAACCCGAATCGGCTGGAACAGCGAAACGGACGCATCGACCGCTATGGCCAGAGTTTTCAGCCGCAAGTGAAGTATCTGTATCTGCGAGGCACGTTTGAAGAACGCATCCTGTTGCGGCTGATCGCGAAGTATGAAAAACAGCGAGCCAGCCTGACCTTCGTACCTAACACGCTGGGAGTCACCACTTCTGTTGACGCCACGCAGGCCCGATTGCTCAAGGGCCTGATGGATGAAGACACACGACTCTTTCAGGAAGAACCGGAAGTTCTGGACTTCACCGATGCTGACGAAAACGAAGGCAGCGACGAAGCGACCCGCGAACTGCTGGAAGAAATCGACCGTTCGCTCAAAGGATTCCGCGAAGCTGCCCGCACCAACACATGGCTGGGCGATGATGGACTGAATGCAGAAGACTATCTTGTCCAGCAGGCCGAAGACGCCCACGACGAAGGAGCGAAAGCGGAAAGCGTCGATCTGGCGTCATTCGTTTGTGATGCCATTCTGCTAGACGGTGGAGAAGTCCTCGGCCGTCGCGACGACGCCAGCTTTGCCGTCCGTATTCCGCCGCAATGGCAACACGGACTGGATGATCTTCCCGGTTACGATCCGACTACGCGGCTTGTGCGACTTACAGCAGACCTTACCGTCACATCAGACGGCGAAGGCAACTCAGTCGGATTCCTTGGCCGGGCTCACCCGCTTGTCCGGCGAGCCCTCGATCGTGTCCGCAACCTGTCATTTGGGGGAGCAGCCGAACGCGGTGAGGACCCGCGAGCCAGCGCGGTCAACGCCAACGTGCCCAATCCGCAGTTGCTGCTGACGTTCTTAGGACGTGTCTCCAGTCAGAAAGGCCGCGAACTGGAACGCGTGCTGGCCGTGCGGATCACGGAATCGGGTGAGACCACGATGTACGACTCGGCGGACGATTGGCGAACCTTCGCAAACCCGGATAAAGCCATTCGTACGACTGATCTGTGGGAAGACCACTTTGAAAACTGGGCTCCAGAGGTCATCGACAAAGCGACTGCGACGGCAGTGGAAGGATTTCAGCCGCTTGCCGAAGTGTTCGTCAAAGAACGCGGCGAGGCCTTGCGTCGCGAACGTGACCAGCAGTTGAAGTGGTTGCAATCACGATGCGATGACATCAGCGGCACCGGCCGTACAACGCAGGTACAGCGTAAACTGTTCGGCGAACAAGACAGTGGGGACAGTGGGCCGAAAGCAGCATGGCAGACACTCGAAGATCCTGCTGAGCGACTGGCGGCGTTTTACACCGACCGCAATCAATCAACCGGCGCTCGTTTTGAAGCGGAAGGCGTGCTGCGTTTGTACGAACAGCGAATCAAGCAATTGGACGCCCTTGCTGACCTACGCGAACCGGAAGTTGTGCCATTGGGAATCCTCATGCTGCTGCCGGAGGTGAACTGATGCCGCTCGATTTTTCCGATTGTCAGTTTCAGGGGCCGGCATTGCCTGATCCCTTCGTGAAGTTTGAGCTCGAAAAAGAGCTGAAGCGAAACAAGTTGTTGCGAAAAACGACGGGTAAGGAAGGCAAAGAACTCAAACAGTTCTGGGACGGGTATCGCCGCAAGCTGCGTTCACTGGCGGCCAGTGGTGGCGCGTTGCGAGTTCGCAATCACGTGATCGAACCGCTGACGGAACTGCTGGGATACAGCCACGTCGAATCAGCACCGGATGTGAAAACTCGGGAAGACCGAGAAGCCGGCGGCGTGCTGCTGGTTTCCGAAGACGGCGAATCCAAGCTGCGATTGTGGGTGACGTCGTTCAATGAAGACCTGTTCGCTCCGTCCAAGCGAGGCCGCGCATACAGATTTAGTCATCTGCGAATTGCTCAGCGAGTGTTGTTAGCTTCTGGTGAACGGTTTGGACTGCTGACTAACGGCATACAGTTGATGCTGTTGATCTCTGATCCGGCCCGACCTGACTCCACGGTCACCATTCCGATTGATCCTGGCTGGAAGCGGAGCCGCGACCTGCCCGATTCGCTTTTGTTACTGCTCGCGCTGGCCTCACCAGCCGGCGTCAAAGCACTGCCCGATCTGGTTGATAAAGCCCGACTGCAACAGGCTCGCGTCACCAAGGAACTGCGAGTTCAGGCGCGGCAGGCGGTGGAACGGTTCATTCAGGAAATCATCGACCACCCATCCAATCGTGAATGGTTCCAGTCGCATGAAGACAAAGACCAGCTTGCCAAAGACCTGTGGCATGAAGGGTTGATTACGGTTTACCGGCTGTTATTCATTCTGAAGCTGGAATCGAGCGACAATCCAGCCCAGTCGTTTACGTTCGCGTCGACCAGTCTGTGGCGTAATACGTTCTCACCCAGCATCGGGCTGGCCGGTTATGCTCGCGAGGTGTTGGAACAGGGAGCGGAGACGGGCAGTCTGTTGGAGCAGGGACTGCGCAATCTGTTCAAGATGTTTGATGAAGGGCTGGAATGCACTGAGCTGATGGTCAAACCGCTCGGTGGTGCCTTGTTCGGCCTCAACACCACACCGCATCTGGCCAAACTGAAGTGGGGCGAACGGGCGGTCGCTCATTTGCTGGACCGGCTGCTGTGGACGCCGCTGCGTCGAGGAGCCGACACGCGGGAACGCGTGCATTACGGTCCGCTGGACGTGGAAGACCTTGGTCGAGTTTACGAAGCATTGCTGGAACTGGAGCCGGGGATTTCCGGCGAACCGATGTGCCGGCTGCGACGATCTAAGCTGGAAGTGGTCGTTCCGCTCGAACAAGGCGAAAAGTATCGCCCCACGGATAATGAAGAATCATCTTCCAGCGGCACCAGCGTGGAATGGATCGAACGCATCGAACCCGGTCAGTTCTATCTGCGAGTTGGCTTGGGGCGGAAAGCCAGTGGTTCGTACTACACGCCGCATTCGTTCGTACGCTTCCTTGTTCAGGAAACGCTCGGCCCGCAGGTGGAAGAACGCAGTCCGCAGAAAGACCCCAACCCACTGGAGATTCTGAAGCTGAAAGTGCTCGACCCGGCGATGGGGAGCGGTCACTTTCTGGTGGAAGCATGCCGTTATCTTGGTCATCACCTGTATGAAGCCTGCCGCCTGTGCGATGAAAACGCAATGGCCGCCGAACGGCGTGCGGAACGAGGCAAGAAGGCCGAACGCGAAGCGGCGCTGGAAGAAGCCGCCAAGTGGCGTCAGCGCGTTATCGAACTTCCCGATCCCGATGACGAGATGCTGAAGTATCTGCCGAGTCGATCACCAGAAGGCGAAGAAACGGGTTACTCTCAGCAGCGAGCCGAAGCGCTGTGCCGCCGACTCGTCTCGACGCACTGCCTGTACGGCGTCGACAAAAATCCGCTGGCGGTGGAGCTGGCGAAATTAGCTTTATGGCTGGAGTCACATGCCGAGGGAATGCCCCTGACGTTCTTAGATCACAGATTGGTTCTTGGCGATTCACTGACGGGCCCGTTCTGGAATCAGCTTGTCTACCGACCAAGCAAACCAGATGAACTTATCCAAGGCTTATTCGCCGATGGGCTGAACCTGAGATTTCAGAAGGGGATCACTGAAGCGATTCGCTACGTGCGTCAACTCGACGCAAGTGTTGGCAGCACCGTGTCAGACCTCATTGAGAAGGCAAATGTCAAAGCCGAACTCGATGACAAGTTATTGCCATTTCGCATAGTCGCGGCTGCATGGTGCGGCGGTGTTCTGTTGGGGCCAGATGAGTGCGATGATCACGCGTACTCTCAATTGTTGAGTGAGATTGCTGATACCGGACAGCTTCCGAGCAGAATTGAATCACGCCAAGTCCTGTCCATGGTCTGTCGGGGGTTAGGACTCACGGAACTGCCGAATGATCGCGCTTCAATCGCGGCCGCCATGAAATCCACGAGCGTTGAACCTGCGCTGCCATATGACCTCGCTTTTCCTGAGGTTTTCTTCCCCACAGGAGTGCCATTTGGTCGGCGAGGTTTCAACGCGATTCTGGGGAATCCGCCATGGGATACCGTCACGATCAAAAGAAAAGAATGGTTCGCGAGTTTCGACTTTGAGGAGTTGAATGCCTCAAACAAGCGTGAACGCGATGAAATTGAAGCGAAAGTTCTATCCGTTCCAGAGAACACTGTCTCATTCAACGAATATGTAGAGAGTTTTGAACAAACGAAGCGTGTGTTCGATGCGCTTTATTCGTATCAGAAGGTCCAGGTTGAAGGAGACCTTGCGGGGCGATTCTTAGACCTGTTTCGTGTCTTCATGGAGCGCAATGCACAATTGTTAGATAAGTCAGGGATGACGGGCGTTGTAGTCCCATCGGCATTCCATGCGAATGAAGGCGCGACTGGCGTGAGGCAACTCTACCTGAATGAGTTGAAATTGGGGTGTTGCTACTCTTTTGAGAACAAGAGAAAGCTTTTTGAAATCCATAGCAGTTTCAAATTCGCAGTCGTGACTGCCGCAAAGACCGGTCCTACGCACGAGTTTCCCTGTCGATTCTACCTACACGACGACAGCTGGTTGTTTGAGGGCATGACCTCAGAACCTCCTTTTACTTTCTCGAAGGAGTTCGTTGAAAGGACTGGTGGAGCTTTGCTTGCCTTCTCTGAGTTCAGTAATCCGTTTGACTTTGAGGTATGCCGTACATGTCTACGCCGCGCACAACTGCTCGGAGAGAATTGGGACTCCGAGGGTCAAGCGTTTTCAACTTCTGAGGTCAACCTAACCAATCACAGTGATCTACTTGAGCCGATTGATCGCTTCAAGAAGACCGGCGGATGGCTTACCTCAAAATCTCACTCCGAGCTATTGTCGTTGGAAGTGCTGCCCCTATTTGAAGGAAAGTGCTTTTGGCATTTTGACGTCCATTTTGCCCCGGCGATGCAATATGTAGTACCTGTTTCAGTGCTTGAAAGCCGCAAGCGCTGGTTCAAGACCGGGACCTACTATCGAAGCGCTTATCGGAAATTCGCGAGTTCGACCAATGAACGCACAATGGTTTGGGCATTGTTGCCGCCAGCCGTAATCACGAGTGAAGGATGCCCAGCCGAATGGTCACCTTGGATACGACCGAACTCAAATGCCCTTGCGCGTATGGCGGCACTCAATACTTTTATCGCCGATTATTTATTGCGGCTGCGTGTCGCGGCCACAGTAAACATGTTTCTCCTCAGATTAGTTGCCATACCCAAGCTGGACAAACTACGGGCTCTGTTTCTCGCGCACGGTGCGCTTCGTCATCAATCACAGGATGAACGGTACCTTCCACTCTGGAATGAGCAACTAGGAGAAAACTGGCGGGAGTCATGTCGAGACGTTTTCTCATGGCCAGCCTTGCAGAGCGAGGACGAGAGATGGCAGATTCGCACTCAAATGGACGCCGTCGTCGCGGATGCCTACGGCCTGACGCGTGAGCAGTACGAGCATGTGTTGTCGACATTCAGTCACAGCAGCTATCCGTCCGCGCCGGAGCTGTGTCTGGCGGCGTTCGACGAACTCAAAGACATCGGGCTCGAAGCCTTCACCAAGAAGCACGACCCGTATCACGACATCCCGCTCAACGAAAACCTGCCCGAACCCGTCATCAACCTCCCCATCCCCGGCGAGGAAGAAGACAACGGCGAATTCAAACTCACCGGCACACCGGAGAAGACTGCGAAAAAGTAAGCCTATGAAATCAGAACAGAACTTCGCACTACTGAACCACGCGGGAGACCCATTGGAACGTGTGATCTGCGCGTATCATGAGGAACTCTCACCGGTAATCTACGCTTACGCGGACGTATGGGCAGACTTTGTCTATCCCCAACGAAAGGAAGATGGCTCGATTGTCGAGGAGAAATGGATGCCTTTCGCGGGTAGTCATTACACCGCGCTTATTCGACTTTATCACGCTCTCCAATCAAAGAAGAGAATTGAAAGAATCGCGGAGGAGATTTCCACGGGGCCAGCGCTGGCTGAGTTGTTGCTCGATGCTCACTTAGCTTCCGCAACCTTCTGGGAAAGCCTCGGCTCGTGCATTGATAATTTGGCTTTGGCGTTCGAGGACGCTGATCTCATCACGACTTTGGTCGATGACGAAGACATCGAACAAGAAGGCAAGGCCGGTCGCAAACAAATCAAGATCAAGTATCCCTTGCTTGGAGATGTGTACGACCGACGAACTCAGTTCATTCATTCTCGGCTTGTTCCGCAGAAGGTCAGCGACGGAGCACTGACTTTCAACGTGCGGCTATTACAGACGAAGGAAACGAACTGGCCGACGCAGCACGGGGTCGAAGAAGAGTTTGTACAGGATTTCCACACTGCGTTCTGGCATGACTGTCTTGCCGAATTAGGCGACGCGTGGAAGCACCTTCAGAACTGGCTGAAAAATGTCAAAGACGGGCAACCGACACCACGCATTCAATTTGAGCCAATCCCAGTCGTGATCGTGCCACCGGAACAGATTGAAATTCCAGATGGCTCCACACCGCCCAGCAACATCGAGTGGAACAAGGATTGGTTCTCGGGACCAAATGTCGCGCCAAGTGGCTGAGCGATTCCAACTTGTCGGACCAAAACTAACGTGATTAGACATTGTTGCTAAGACATGAACGGAAATCCGCCACAAATTGTAGTACACGCCGATTGGGGGACTGATCCTGCCAAGCGGATGATGTCCGTTGCGCGGCGTCAATTCGGGCACTACTCGGTTAGTGAAGCTACGGGTGTCGGTGATCTCGGCACATTCTTCGACTGCCTCTTGCAGCAGTGCGAACAGGATGAAACTCTGCTGGTTGGTTTCGACTTCCCGATTGGCTTAGCTGCTGCCTATTGCCAGCTCGCCGGTATCAACTCGTTCCGAGCGGGCTTACAGCTTTTTGGTCAGGGGCCGTGGGCTGACTTCTACACGCTCGCCACTCAGGCGAATGAGATTTCCATCCACCGTCCTTTCTATCCCTATGCCCCCGGCGGAACGGCTCAGGATCAGTTGGTCGCCGGACTCGGTGTCAACAGCATGGACGATCTGCTGCGGGACTGTGACCGCGCGACCGACGACCGTGCGAACGCCTGCTGGCTGTTCTGGACACTCGGTGCGAAACAGGTGGGACGCGCTGCAATTATTGGCTGGCGAGACCTGATCGCGCCGGCAATCCAGCACTACGGCGATGAACTCGGTATCTGGCCTTTCGATGGTCGGCTGAATGACCTGTTGCGGACCAAACGAATCGTCATTTGCGAGACCTATCCAGCCGAATCGTATCACCATCTCAGTTTGAGTGGCGGCAACTGGAGTAAACGCAGGCAGGAAGATCGCCGTTTGCGTGGCACGGAAATGGTCCGCTGGTGCGCCAAGAGGCCAGTGACATTTTCTGATGGGCTATTCGCTCAACTTGATGACGGTTTTGGCGCGACGGCGGATGGAGAAGACCCGTTTGACGCCGTTGTCGGCGTCTGCTCAATGCTGGACGTTGTGACAAACTATCGCAGCGAGGGCAGCCTGCGATCGCCGCATGCAACGACCACCGATGGATGGATTTTGGGACAACTTTAGAGAACACACCATGACAGCACACATTTCAGCTCGCATCGCATGGCATCAGGATGGATGGAACGGCAGAGTCTGTCAGGACCCGGCTTCCAACGTGTACTGCGTCGGTCGCCATTCGTACCCCGGCGAGCTGATCCGCGAGAAACGCGACCTTGGCTACGAAAAGGAGAACGCCGGCAAGTGCTGTACCAAGCTGCCCGGTGAGGTGCCTCCGTGCATGTACAGTATCAACGCGTTTGGCGACAAGTCTTTTGACATCTACTCCGACCCACCCGATTTCTTTGATGGTGGCGCAAAGCGTCAGACTTGGACCCTGAAACCGAGCACAGTCTGCATCTGGCCGTATGAGGAAATGTATGGCGACGATGTCCAAAAGCGTGGCGGCGGTTTCGATTACGACCAGCGACTTCAGAACGCTAAAGACTATTTTGCTCAGATCGAGAACGACAAGAGTCTGATCGTCTACTACGCAAATTACAGCAACCCGCTGAATCAGGACGACGATCGCAAGTACGCAATTGTCGGCATCTCGCGTATCAAGGAAGTTGCGAAGATTCGCTTCTTTCAGGACAGCGAGCCGCGGATCAAAGATAAGTACGGTGGCGGATTCATCTGGCAATGTGATGTTACGTCGCATTATCCCGATCAGGGATTCCGCCTGCCCTATCATCTGTACCAAGACGATCCTGAGAAACTGCAACAGTTTGCTTTCGTCCCTGAGAATACAAGGCTGTTCAAGTACGCCACGCGTGTGATTTCCGATGACGATCTGCTGGACATCGCCGAGCGGTTTCTGGAGATCACCGGCACGTTGCAGGAGATGGGTGATAAGTCCGAGGACTGGTCCGCTCGATCGAAGTGGCTGCAATCACTTGTGGGGGAATTGTGGGAAAGCCGCGGGCTCTATCCCGGCGTTCCGGCTGTACTGGACCTGATCGGGTTTCAACAGGCAATTCCGTTCTGGAAACAACAAGTCGAACGGGGGAAAGAGCAGGAAACCTGTGAGGGCTTGTTTGCAATGCTGAACGGCGACACGAAGTCCGTGGATGGACTGGAACTGACAGACAAAGACCGCAAGAAGATCGCCCGCCAGTGGAAGCTGCGAGAAGACGTTGACCGGGAACTGTTGACCGACGTTTTCCCACGGTTCGCATTGCGGCCGGATCAGCTGGAGAGCATCTTGTCCGACAAGCGAGCACAGAACGGCATCTATTCGTCGTTGAAAGATGTCGGCGAGAATCCCTACCTGCTTTGCGAGGAATACGTTGGCGACGATGTCGATGATTCGATCAGCTTCAGCCGCATTGATCACGGCGTGTTTCCGTCACCTGATCTTGGCGGCGAGCCTCTGAACGAAGTTGACGACTGGCAACGACTGCGGGCACTGTGTGTCGAACATTTGAAGCGGGAGGACAAACACACCTTCCTGCCGGCTCGCAAGATCATCCACGACGTCAACCATCGGCTAAGCTTCTATCCCGAATGGAAGTCGCATCAATTCACAGAGCGTTACCTTCAGGTCGATGAAGAAGACATCTGCGAAGCGATCACCTACCGAACGCTGGACGACATGCTGTATCTCTACCTGAAGCACGTCTACGAATCGGAACGGGAGATTGAGAAACAAATCAAGCAGTTGGTCGAGCGACCGGACATCACGTTCAAATCCCCAGTGACTGAGAGCCATTGGCAATCGTTTCTGATGGATACCGATTCTGATCTGAATCGCAAGGCTCCTAAAGAATACGGTGAGGCGATTCAGGGACAGGTGGAAGTCTGCTCCCGAATCTTTCCACGTCCTCTGGCTGTGCTCGCCGGTGGTGCCGGCACCGGCAAGACGACTGTCATCAAATCGCTCATCAAGGCGATCGAGAAGGCTCACGGTTCGGGAACGTCGTTCAAGTTGCTCGCCCCGACCGGCAAGGCGGCTGACCGTATTCGGTCAAAGACCGGCAAAGATGCGGTGACGATCCATTCGTTTCTGGCGAAGCTCGGCTGGCTCAATCCAAATATGACCTTCAAACGGTCCGGCGGCAAGAAAGAGGAGCAGGCTCAGACAATCATCGTCGACGAATCCTCAATGCTCGACTTGGAACTGATGACGACGCTGTTCCGGGCCATCAACTGGTCCGCCGTGCAACGTCTGATTCTTGTCGGTGACCCCAACCAGTTGCCTCCGATCGGACGCGGCAAGTGTTTCGCGGAGATCATCAACTATCTGAAGCAGCACCAGCCGGAGAGCTACGCTGAGCTGATGATCAACATCCGGCAGATGGAGAATCGAGTTTTTGATCGCGGTGAGGCGATTCTTGAACTCGCGACTGCTTATCAACGCGCTGGCGTCGAAAAAGACGACGATGGAAAAGCGGCCGCTGAAGAATTGCTGAAGCGTGTGCAGGACGGCGGCGACGTCGACAAAGACCTTAGGGTCGTCTACTGGAACGACCCCGAAACGCTTTCGGAAGTGCTGATTGATGAAATGGTTCGTGACATGGAGCGGGATTCCAACGAGTCGCTGAATCCCGATCGCCCGTTCGATCTGTGGAAGAAGGCCTGCGAGACGGAGGGCGACAACGGCTACAAGCGACAGCGAGCCGAATACAACCAAGTGATTTCGCCCTATCGCGGGGAATTGTTCGGCACGGAGCCGCTGAACGAAGAAATCCAGAAACACATCAAGGGAATCGCCCGAGATGAACAGCCGGATTTCAATCGGCAGTTGGACGGCGTCATGTTGTTCGACAAGGTAATTCAGATCACCAACCGTTCATTGTCGAATCGCGAGCCGGTTTATGGCTATAACCCGGAGACAAGGACGTCCGAGAAAGTTGAGGTCTTCAACGGCGAGTTGGGTTACGTGAAGCCTCACGGCTTTGATGGCAAAAAATGGAGATGGGGCGAATTCCAACTGAAACATTTTCAGGTTGTATTCGAGCGTAAGAAGCATTGGGTTGGTTACGGCTCGAAGCTGGGTAAAGACAAAGACGACAAATGGATTCCTGATGCCAAGGTGGAGAATCACCTTGAGCTGGCCTACGCCATTTCGGTTCACAAGTCACAGGGCAGCGAGTTTGATCACGTTTACTTTATCGTGCCCAAGCACAAAGACACGCTGCTGTCGCCGGAGTTGTTCTACACAGGAATAACCCGCGCCGCCAAACACTGCACGCTGCTGATTCAGGAAGACATTGGCCCGCTTTTGAACATGCGACGCCGGGAACGGTCGCATCTGGTCTGTATCAATGCGTCGCTCTTTGACTTCGCGCCGATTCCTGAAGTCATGCTGAATGTTCAGGCGTGGTACGAAGAAGGCAAGATTCATGAAACGCTTTCGGAATTCGTTGTGCGGTCAAAGTCCGAGGTGATCATCACCAACATGCTTGCGGAACGTGAAGTCCTGTTTCGCTACGAGGAGCCGCTGTTCGCGCCGGACGGCACGTTCTACCTGCCGGACTTCACAATCACGTGGAACGGCGAGCAGTATTTCTGGGAGCACTGGGGCCGACTGGATCAGGACAAGTATCGGAATCACACGGAGACCAAGAAGAAGTGGTACGAGAAACATTTTCCCGGGCGGCTGGTCGAGACCTTTGAGGGCACAGACGTGACAACTCAGGCGAATCAAGTCATCGCGGAGCATTTTAGCGAGTAACTATGGCAGCAACTCTCCATCCCATCCGAGCACTCGAACATGTGATCTCCGAATATCGGGATTACCTGCAAACCGAATTCCGCGCGAAGGACGCCAACCTGCGAGCCGCGCTGGAACAGGAACTCGATGCTCAAGGCTTTCTGGCTCAGGAGCCGTTCTATCAGGCCCATCGACCGTTTGTGGACGGCAGCAACTGGCGGGACCTGCCGATCGAACCGGCCCTCGCGCGAGTGATGGAAGAACGGACTCAGCAGCCATGCGGTTATCTTCACCAGACCGCAGCCATCGACGAATTGCTGTCGAATAGTGCTCGGCCGGTTGTTGTGACCACGGGAACCGGTAGCGGCAAGACCGAATCCTTCCTGTTACCGGTGATTCAGAATGCGTTTGAAGATTCGGCCTTGTTCCCGAAGTCCGGGCTGACGGCCATTCTGATTTATCCGATGAACGCGTTGGCTAACGACCAAAAGCTGCGTATCGAGGAGTACCTGTCAGAAGCTGGTTTCGGAGACATCAAAGTCGAGCAGTATGATCGTTCCACGTCGCAGAAGACTCGGCAGGAGATGCGAGCAAATCCGCCGCACATTCTGCTGACGAACTACATGATGCTGGAATATCTGTTGGTGCGTCCGGCGGACCGTGAGAACATCTTCGCCAATCACCGCTGCCGTTACTTGGTTCTGGACGAAGTTCACTCGTATCGCGGAATCCTCGGCAGCAACATTGCGTTACTGACGCGGCGACTGAAGGCTCACCTTGAACGGGCACGACAGGACTGGAACCCAAATCCTCCGGCGGAGGAACGGCCGAAGAGATTCCCGACTCTCGTAGCAGTCGGCACATCAGCGACGATCAAATCTTTTGCCGAGGATGGCCTGTCGCGTGAAGAAGTCATTCGACTGCGTGACGAAGCCGTTCAGGAATTCTTCGGCACTTTGACCGGTGCTGAACGTGGGTCAATCGTCGTTCTGGGTGAGGAATTGAAATCGGTCGATGTCCCTAGCGAAGCCGTTTATCCGTCACCCGCAAATCCTGTTGACGTTCGTGGGCTGGACTTCGGAGACTCCGCGTCGATTCAGCAGGCACTTAGCGAGCTCGCAGGTACGTCCGGGGCGTCGCTGGAGCAGTCTGCTCGTTCTTACAAGTTGTTGTGGGATTTGAATGACTGGCTGATTCGGCGTCCGATGTCGATCAGTCAGATCGTGGAGGCTGTACGTGAATCTGTCGCGGAGCGTTCCGGCTCTTCGGTTGAAGAACTCACTCGCGAAGTGGAAGCCGCACTGACAGTCGGAGCGGCACTACCGGACGGAACACCAGGAGCCCTGCGGCTTCGGGCTCACCGATTCCTGCGCGGAGGTTGGAAATTTCATCGGTGCATCAATCCTGACTGCGGCAGACTGTATCCGATGGGTGAGGAACGCTGCGGCGATTGCGGACATCAAACAGCACCGCTGTATTTGTGTCGAAACTGTGGAGCTGACTATCTGGCATTCATGGGGGACCCGGACAACGAGCCGTTGCGGCCGCGACCGGAAACCTCTGACCAGCCGGAGTGGATGCTATACGAACCCGATAGATTCAATCTTCCTGCGATTGTTGATGACGACGATGACGATGATGATGCGGGCAACGTGGCTCCACCACGGCGCGGCCAGCAACGAGTTCCCGCTCAGATTCGCGGGCGGCAGGTTCGGATGGGTTCGATCGACCCCACGTCATTGCAGTTCAGCAATGATCCAGCGGATTATCGGATGCAGGTGACGCTTGCTCCGGCGCGAACACGTTGTCTCTGCTGCGGCGGAACAGCCGGTAGTCGCAGTGTGCTGACTCCCGTCGCGCTCGGCACATCGGCAGCCGTCAAAGTTATCGGCGAAGGCTTGGTCGAAACACTCGCGGAGGCCAACGCAGGCAAAGATGGGCACGATGGAAAAGAGCGACTGCTCGTATTCAGCGACAGCCGACAGGATGCTGCTCATCAGGCGAGATTCGTCATCTTTGCAAGTCGCTATGACCGCATGCGTCGACGTCTGGTCGAATTACTGGAGTCGCGCGGCGTACTTCGGATTCAGGAAGCAGTCGAAGCACTCAGTGAACTGGCAGTCACTCATCACGACAACCCATACGTCCCGGAGGATACCGGATGGCTTCCTGACGACACGAGGGATCGGATTGCCGTGTGGGAAGAAGCTCCGCTGCTGGATGAGCTGGCAGTAAATGCCGGATACCGTGGTACGCTGTTCAATCTTGGACTTGTTGGCGTCCGCTACAACCGACTTGATGAGTACGTTCAGGCTCGCGGCGAACATCTGGCCGGGACACTCGGCATCAACCTCGGGGAACTGGAATATCTGTGTCGAGTTGTGCTGGACGAGATGCGCACGCGGGGTGCGTTGAGCCGGCCGATGCTTCAATACCATCCGGCGCACATCGCCTGTCCGCAGCATTTTCAACGAGCTGAATGGGAGCGGCGGATGAAGCTGCCGCAGGGTTATCCATTGACACCGCAGCGAGAAGTCGTGGCCAACATGGATGGTGCGCAGTTGCCAGCAGGTATCAAGCATCACAACGCATGGCGACGACCGGGTGTTGGCGGCCGTGGGCCGAGTGTCGAACGAATCATTCGTCATTTGCAGGATCGACTTGGAGGAGTCACGCAACTGAATCCTCAGACTGCCGAGGACATTCTTTCATTTCTTCGCGACGGTAGCTTTGTCACCGATGTCGAGTTGTACGGCTTTCGAGACCGGGCGCATCTGCTGCAAGTCAATTCGGAGGTGATACGGCTTGAGTTGCTGACCGAACAACAGCGTGTTCATTGCGAAGTTTGTGGTGACGTTCGGGCGAGAGCACCGGTGCATGCTCCGTGCCCCAGATGTCACGGGCTGATGGTCACATGGGACAACGCGGCAGTCGACCAGAATCGACATGTGCGGAGAATCCGAAATTGTGAAGCCATTCCATTGGTCGCAAAGGAACACACGGCCCAGATTACAACCGCCGATCGTGCTGAGGTTGAAGAGAGCTTCAAGGCTCCCGCCGACGAATCACCGGTCAACATGCTGGCGTGTTCTCCGACTTTGGAAATGGGAATTGACGTTGGTGGTTTGGACGCGGTGGTCATGCGAAATGTGCCACCTCGGCCGGACAACTACGCACAACGCGGCGGACGTGCCGGCCGTCGTTCACGGGTTGGAATCGTGCTCGGGTATGCGCGAAGTACGCCGCACGATCAATACTTCTACGACAAGCCACGGGAGATGATCGCGGGCGAAGTTCCTGCGCCAGCGGTCTCATTGGGCAACCGCGATGTCTTGATTCGCCACCTCTACGCGATCGTACTTGGTTCTGCTGAGCCGGGGCTGGCCGGTCGCATGATCGACTATGTCGGACCTCAGGGCGAAATGAAAGATGAGGCGGTCAACGCGCTTATCGAGGGTGTTACGGCTCAGGTGGGACATGCCATTGAAGTCGCACGTCAGGCGTGGGGGGCCGATGTGCTTTCCCGAGCAAATCTTACTGACGATGACCTGCGTGCGTTGCTCGCGGCCCTGCCGGATCGCATTCGATTCGTATTTGACGCAACGGCTCGTCAGGTCATCGAGCTCAGGCAAGCACTTGAGCACTACACCCAGACGTTGGAACGTCGCCACGCCGGCACTCGTGCAGCTGATTTGGTCGCTCGAATCCTCGGCATTCCAACGGATCAACGCACAAATCAGCAAGACGCAGACGACCGTTCGGCCGGTTATCCGCTGAGACGGTTCGCCGAGTTCGGATTGCTGCCGGGATACGAGTTTCCGTCTGAGCCAGCTGCGCTGCGTCTACTGGGCGACGATCACGAAGAAGACCCGATCTCCGTGACGCGTCGGTTTGGAATCGGCCAGTTTCAGCCAGATGCTCACGTGTACGCTCGGCGACGCCGATGGAAGGTCATTGGTCTGGATAACGCGTCCCCATGGAATCCTCGATCAGATGTTTCGACATGGACCTACCGACTGTGTAGCTCCTGCGGACTGCGATACCACGCACAAGAACCTCGCTGTCCACGCTGTCGTGATTCCCGACCGGGACAATCATTGCCGAGTTTCGACTTTGCCGGCTTCTTGGCAAAGAAGGACGAGCGTCCGATTCTTGACGAAGAAGAACGCTACGCGGTACGAAATGTTGTGAAGGTGTATCCGCAGTGGAGCGGCGAAGGGCATCGCGTGACGGGGCGCTGGACGGTCGGTCCGGGTTGGGCGCTACGGCTCAGTCAGAATGAAGAAGTCCGTTGGGTGAATGAGGGTTTACAACCAACAGTCAACGAATTGCAGTCGGGCCTACCAGTACTGCATCGCGACGCAAAAGGGTATCTCGTGTGTCCATCGTGCGGTCGGATGTTGACGCCAGCCCAACCAGCTCAGGTGCAGGGCCGAGGTCGACGAAATGCGGGCCGGCAAGGCAACCAAAACAACAACGGTCACGCCGATACGTGTCCTCAGCTTGGCAGTGCGCCTCAGTCGGTCGCGATCACAACCTCCAGCAATGTGGAAGTGTTGCGTCTGATGCTACCCGTACCGCGAGGTACGCAACCGGAAACGTGGAAATCATTCGGAGTGACACTTGGCTTCTCGTTGCTCAACGGAATCCGTCACCATTTTATGCTCGACGCCGCTGAACTGGACTTCGAGTTTGAAGGTCCGTGGGAAATCAACGAACAAAACTTCCGTTACGAAATGTTGTCTTTAGCCTTCATTGATCCGAGTTTGGGCGGTAGCGGCTACCTGCACCGTGTGGCACAGTTGTTCCACATGGTTGCAGAGCGGACGCTGGAGCATCTCGATCACCCGGGTTGCGATTCTGCCTGCTATCGCTGCCTGAAGGCATACCACAATCAGCGGTACCACGATGACCTGTCGTGGCCGCAAGTGATACCGGCACTCGACGAACTTGCCGCTGCCGCGCCAGTTGAGCGACCATTGGAAACCGGTGATCTCGACGATCCCGGACCTTGGCTGGATGCCTACCGACGTGGCGTCGGTTCACCGCTGGAAGCCAAATTTCTCGACCTGTTTGAAGAACACGGCTTCCATCCTGATAAGCAGGTTCCATTGGGGGCGGCCTCTGACGGTTCGACGTTGTCGGTTGCAGACTTTGCGGTCTCGGATCGACGACTTGCGATCTACATCGACGGAGCCGCATTCCATGATGGCGACCGAAGCCGCCGCCGAGATCGTTTCATTCGTCAGCATCTCCGCAACTGCGATCCCCCATGGCACGTAGAAGAACTCCGAGCCCGTGATTTGCAACAAGGTAGAGCCTTGGTCGAACGGTTGATGCGAGTTGAGAGCGAGTGAGAAAGGAGATGAACGATGAATGAGAATCAGCGATTTATTGGAGGCAGTGTCCCCGAACGCTTTGTAGAAGTTGATGCAGCTCGACTCCTGCTGATTCTCCATCATTTTTCTTCCCCTTGTGAAGAACAACTCAAACAGAGCAAGTTCTTTCCCCAGCGAGACGTCGAAAGGCATTTCACCCCTGAATACAAGTTACAGAAACTCGACTTTCTAGTCCGCTATCCCGGCTACTTCGCCTATGAACTCATCGAGCTCCACCGCTTGAACATTGCTTCAGCCAATAATCCTAATGACGTTCAACGGGAAGTTCATGCCATTCTAAATGAACGGGAACCTGAACTGCGGACTCAACCATTTCGCCGCTTCTGGTACGGAGCACACGAGCGTTTGAATGAAGTCGAGGCATGGTGGCACGCGCGTGGATTGGTGTACGTGGGGATCGAACGCCGACGTGATGGGAAGCCGCAAAAACACTACTTCCTATCCAACGAAGCCCAGTTGGTTGCAGATCAACTGGTTCAGTCCTTAGAGCATGCAAAGTGGTACGACAATCGCATTCGCCTAATACAGCATTTCTATGATGGTTTGTCCGCAAGTGACATCCGCAATCTTCAATACTCTCACCCGACCTACCGCCATGCTCAACTAGCCCGAACCATCCCCGACCTCCCAATTCGCGAAGTGATAGAACACTATCAGCAGGTCTTCAAGAAACCACTGACGCTCACCGAGGAGGCTACTGATGTCGCTTGAACCAATTTTGAATCTGGAGGCGTTGATTGAGAAAGTGCACTCCGGTTTCGCCAAGAAATTTCAAAAGCAAATCTCACTGCACGACATTCGCAGCGAGTTGAATGCAGTTCACCTTGCCGACCCACCTGCTCGGCCGGTATGCCATTTGTCGATCGTGCGTCTCGAAATCAGCGGATCGAAAACTCTTGCAAATGAAGAGCACCCGCTGCCTATTGATTACGCGCAAGACTTTGGCCCTGGTGTCAACGTGCTTCTCATCGAAGATAATGATGTGGGAAAGTCGTCAATTCTGAAGACGATCAGATTCGCGCTGACAGGCGACGATGATGACTACGATGCAGATGTGAAGAAGTGGATCACTAACATACGTTTGTGGTTTTCGATAAACGATGAACAATTCCTGATTGCTATCACGTGCTCTCCAGAATCAGAAAACGGGCTCGGTGTCCTCTACGAGGGACCAAAGGGCATCGAACTGCACGACGACCCAACGAAGTCTAGAGTTGTATTTAGAGCACCTGACAAGAACGAACTCCAAGAATCCCTCCGCCGTTTTTTCTTCGACAAGATTGGTCTCTCTCGACTTGCATGGTCCGTTCCTGGAGCAAGAGACCAGGACAGTCCTAGCGAAGCGGGTACGACTTGGCTCACTTACTTTCAGGCACTTCAAATTCCAGACGGCAGCGACAAGTACTTGCTTTGCGACAAAGAACACTCATTTGGTAACCAGGAAGGCTTGATCTTTTCCACGTTTCTTGGCTTGCATTTGGTTGAGCAACTCAACTGGCTCGGTGTTGAAGCGTCAAAGCAAAGCAAACTGGAGAAATCCACAGCGGACGAGCGAAAGAGTTTGCAATCACGACTTGCCGACTTGGAGAAACAGGAGACCGAAGTAAAGGATCGGCTCAGAAAAATGAAACGGGACCTCGCGGTGCGTCGAAAGAAGTTTGTTGAAGAGGGATTTCAGAATCAAATAACGGCTGTTCAAGAGATGATTCGCGATCGGCTCACACAAGAGGAAAGCTGTCAACGAGAAATCGCAGATGTTGCTGAGTCTCTCTCGTTTCTCCGCTCACGAGAAACACAGATCAAGGAATTGATTGCGTTGAAGCTCCACTTCACTGGGCTCAACGTCAGCCTTTGCCCTAACTGCGATTCGGAGGTTTCCACAGAGGAACTTGAACGAGAGCAGAACGAGCACCTTTGCCGTTTATGCAACAAACCTGCGAATGATGCAACACCTGACGAGATTGCCGTTCGTCAATCCGAAGCAGAGCAGATCGCCGCGCAGATTTCACATGAAGAAGGAAACAGGAAACAGTTGAGGCAACAGGCAGAGGCTCTGAGAAGTGAGGTCGTACAACTGCGCAAAGACGTTGAGGACCTCGAAGCATCCGCGAAAGCCAAACTCACTCGGGCGCTACCGACTGAGCAAGAGGATGAACTAAGAGACACACTATTGCGTGAAGTAGGACAGCTTTCTTCACAAATCTCGTCGACGACACATCGTTTGAAGGAATTTCAAGAAGTAGGGGCATTCGATGAATCGAAGAGGCGAATATTGAAGAAGGCTCGCGACATCCTGCAAAAGGAAGCGTCACGCAGAAACAAAGAATTACTCGAAAGCCTAAGTTGCCTTACGCAAGAAGTTGCACGTCAGATTGGAGCGGAGAGCATCACTGATGTGACATGTTCTGAACTCGGTACCGTGAAATTGACGAAGCACGGTGAAGAGGTGAGATTCACAGGAATCAAAAATCAGGGTGAACGTATGCGTCTCAAACTTGCCTTCTTCTTGGCTATGATGCGACTCGGCTGCAAGGCTGGCTTTGGACGACACCCAGGCTTTCTACTGGTAGACCAACCGGGGTCAGCAGAGATGGTGCCAGAGGATTTTCGAGCCTTAGCAGCTGTCCTTCATTCAATTGATGAAGCAGATGAGGAGCACATTCAAATACTGTGTTTTACTGCTAGACCGGAGTTTTCCGATGCGACACGGCAAGAACGTGTTTACGGCGCACAGTCCGGGAAATTTGCGTTTTGAGGACTTTCTCCTGTGACACAACAGTCGACGGCAGATTACTGGAGCGATGCCCGCCAGAAACTCGCAAAGGCCAACAAATGCCCGGAGACCGATGGGGTGATCGACTCTCTGGCAACGCACGCAATGGAGTCTCCAACGCAAGAGGCAACATCTGCGTTGATAACAGGACTGAAATTGGCAATTGGTCCGCTGACCCAAAAATCAGTTTCATTGGCTATTGCCCTGTCTGCGCGTTCTGGAGCGGTCGAAGCCGTTGATGCTATTGTTGATGCATTTCGCAATGTACGAGAGGATGCATTCTTGGGCCCGGCACTGCTCGATGCCCTGTTTGTGTTGGGTTGTCGCGATCCTCTCGCAAGGTCCGAGCTGTCATCTCATCTGCAACGTATTGACAAGCACGCCAACCCGTATCTTGTCGGGAAGGCAGCGACGTTGAGCGGGAGGTTGCTGCAAATTGGACTTTGCCCAGAGCTGCGTGCCAACCTGATTGACTTTGCCGATTCTCCTCACGAAGAGGCGTCAGCAGAAGCAAAATTCTATTTGGCGTGCATGGAAACCAGAGAGATCGTCTCGGCTGACAATCGCGACAACGTCGTTGAAGCGCTGAAAAAATCCGCCACGGCGTTCCAGTTGGCAGGTTCAAGGCCAGACGCTATGGCAATGCAGCAATTGATGCAATTGTTCTTGATGTTTTGCGAAGGCTCCGACGACGACGAGTGTGCGAAGTTAGCGTCATCAACGCAAGTTGCATTTTCGCAATGGCCGGGATACGAATCCCCGAGTTTGACGTTCTTCCTAGTCGGAATCGAACGGTCCATTGATGCGTTGAATGTAGCGAGGGCCGCAGTAAACGGTGCGGACAGCTGGCTCAACATCCAAACCGGTTTGATCAGTCTTTCCGAAGCACTGCAATCTCTTTCCACGTGTTGGCTCGGTGAGTCGTTTCTGCTGGTGCAAGAAGACGTGATCGAGATTGAACGCAAGATTGTCCGACCCACAGTTGGCAAGATCTTGCATCGAGCAGTAGGCCGCAAACGCCTCGAAGCTGTACTCCGTGAGTGTGAATTGACGAATGTTGATTGCTGTGACGTGCTGCGCAATCTGCTTGAATTGACATGTCGGTTAGAAACAGATTCTCTGCTGGTTTCAAAAAATGCACAGGAGCAACTTCAACGAGTCGCAGAAGCCACCGGACGCCATCCAGGGGAAATCATTAGCGAACTGGAGAGTGCCTTAGAAACCGGACAAGTCGCTCCGTTTGTTGAATCAATGATTCCAAACGCGAGATTACTTGCAGTCCATGGAGATGGTCTTTTTGGGGGTGACCCGATGGTTCACCGAACTGCTTGCCGGCTTCTGGAAGAACTTCGCGAGCTACTGACACCATACAATTCTGAGTGGTGGAGTCGACTAAAATCAACCGTTGCGTCATTGGTGAGCTTTGTTTATTTCGTTCGAGATTCCTTGCCGCAGTACTGTCTTTGCAGGGAGGACAATGGACTGGGGCAAACGGCCTCAGAGAGTGATCTTCAAGAAGATGTCTTTCGTTGGCTGCGACAAGAATTTGGAACACAGAGTGTATACGAGACAGGTCCGGTAGCCGGAGGCCGTACAGATTCGGGAATTCGATTTCCTGAGGTGGAATTTCCAATCGAACTGAAGCATGAATTCCAGCATGTCAAACGCGAGCACATTAGTGAAAACTATTTACATCAACCATCCGACTATTCGAGTGCACGCGGCCGTGTGACGTTCCTGCTGATTCTAGATCTCCGCATTCAAAACGCAGCAAGCCACAAGGATAATGTAAAAGCGAGCAAAGGCATGAAGAATAAACAATCCCCTCGATCACTCTATACACTAAACGACAGTTTCTGGTGTGAGAGTCTTGAGGTTGATCCAGACATTGAGAATGGAGAGCGGACCGTTGTTGTAATTGGACTTGTACCCGGAAATCGACCAAAACCTTCCAGCCAGACAACTTACAGCCAACGCCCAAGATCAGCACGTAAATCAAAAGAGGGACAACACTAGGAACAGTTTCATCTGAATAGCCAAAAATTGGATATTTACCATCAGACAGTTGAATATAGCCTGACATCCTAGCTTGCCCAAAAGCTGGTTTTGCCCGCTCACACAGAGTAGATCCGGCGTGTGGGACGCCCCACAGAAGGCAGCTCGGTGGGGCGCGACTTTTTTTTCTTGGAGAGCACACACTCTTTCATTGGCTCTATTGATCGCTCTCACTGTCCATGGTATTTCTAAATATGCCAGCAAGATTTGCTCCGGCCTGCGGTTGATACAATCGCCGCATTTGCGACTCCGAACCGATTTTGTTCGGGACTGCATTACCCGTGTCGCGACTCAAGAAGTTCGCCGACTTTCTGCCAGGGAATGCCACCACTCGCCTACACGGCGTCAGGCTTTTGCCTCTACTTTCACGAGACGATCTCCATCGTCAAAGCCGTGTCGTTCTCACGATGCGCTCAAACGACTCCGAGCATCTGAGCAAAGAGGCACGCCAGCGATCGAGTATGAGGCTGTCTCCTACACCGAACTCGCTGCTAATAGGTTCCACCCCTGACCAAGAGGGTCTAATGACCGGCCTCTCGCCTAAGACGCCGGTCATCTACCAGTTTCTCAACGCGAGTCCCAACTCGCGTTTCACCCAAAAGAGACAGACCCTCACAATGCAGAACTCCAAAATCGGCTGGACTCACCACACTTGGAACCCTTGGATGGGTTGTCAGAAAGTCTCGCCCGCGTGCCAACACTGTTACATCTCCCGATGGTTGAAGTTGCGTGGGCATGTCCCATTCAACGGGCCGATACGAACCAAGGAAGGTACGTGGCGAAACCCGTTCATCTGGAACCGGAAGGAGCTCAAGAGTGGAACACCCTCCCGCGTCTTCACCTGTTCCTTGTCTGATTTCTTTCACGCCGATGCAGACGCGTGGCGACCGGAAGCGTGGGAGATCATCAAGGAATGCGAGCACCTCGACTGGTTGATCCTCACGAAACGTCCCGAGTTGATCCAGGATCGTCTTCCAGTTGATTGGGGCAAGGGTTACTCGAACGTCTGGCTCGGCGTCACCGTAGAGAATCAGGACTACGTCCAACGCATCGACCTGCTGACGAAGATTCCGGTGGCAGTGCGATTCGTTTCGGCCGAGCCGCTTCTCGGCCCAATCAAATTTGGCCGTCGTCTTCGCAAGATCGACTGGGTGATCACGGGCTGCGAAAAAGCGGCCAAGTCCAAACGTCACGAGATGCAAACGGACTGGGTCCGCAGTATCCGCGATCAATGTGACGCCGCCGGCACCGCGTTGTTTCACAAGCAGTATTATTCCGGCACCAAGATCGTCCTCGATGGAGTGATCGACGGCGAAGTGCGTCAAGAGTGGCCTCGCACGGCTGCATAACATCCGACGCCCCGACCACCACGGTCGTCTGGTGACGGCACGGTCCAACACCGGGCTGTCACCTCTACTCCAGACCAATTCTTGCAAGATCACATACAACAGGAACAGACAATGAAAAGCACAAATGCACGTTCAATCGCAACGATCGTTTCAGAACAAGCTGTCGCCGAAGCGACCACCCGACTTCAAGCGTCACGCGAAGAATGGGAAACGGATCAGGAAAGGAATCAGAACGAAGCCGGTTTCGATGCGGGCGTAAGATGGGTAGCAAAGAACGCTCATTACGTTGAATTGAGAAATCTTCAACTGCTGCGAGAAGCGCTCGATGACGAAGCGGGTGGAGGTTTCGACGAATACTTCGAGGAATGCAACGAATGTTGTTACCAGGTTTCGGAGCTCGTGGGTTCAGCGATCCTTCAAGGACATGAGGCCAAAGTCGACCGGCAGGAAGCCTGGGATTTTTGGAAATCAATCGGCGTTGAGCATCCGTCCGGCCATTGGCTCAAAGGATTTGTCCTAGGCGCATTGGAGCTGTTTGAGGCCGTGGAAGACTAACGCCGTACTTTGTCTCCGGTTCGCTCCACTGGTTTTGGAGCCGATCGAGTCACATTCATCACTGGCTTACCAAGAGGGCGTGCCCACCTTTCACGACCGGCCGATTCAAGACGATTCGGTCGGTCGATACGGGGAGCCCTATGCACTCCATTTCCAAATCTCCAGGAGTCTATGTCCTGGTCTTCTACTTGTCTCGGAAAACCGCCATCACCTTCGATCGAAAGGGAGCACAGCACAAGTTTCTGCCGGGTTGGTATCTGTATGTTGGCAGTGCTTGCGGTCCAGGTGGACTCGACCGTCGTCTGACTCGCCCCAAACGCCAACGCAATGATGGCAAGCGGATGCACTGGAATGTCGATTATTTTCGCGAGCGTGCTCTGCTCTGCGAAATCTGGTATTCCGCAAACGCGGACTCGAACGTCGAGCATCAGTGGGCCAAGGCTTTGATGGAACTGCCCAGCGCAACCGCTCCCGTGGCGAAGTTCGGAGCCAGTGACTGCCGGGCGAAATGCCCGTCCCACTTCTTTCACGCTCCTGATCGTCCATCAACGGCAGTCTTTCGCAAGACACTCGCATCTCGGAGTTGTTCTACCGAAGTCTTTGTGGAGTTCATCAAAGAACCACGTCGAACGAAGAAGGTGGAATGCGGACTCCAGCGAGAATACTTTGACGGGAGACGCTTTCTCGAACTCCGTCGCCGAGTCGCTACGGAGAGCAAATCTCCACTCTGCGAATGGAGCAGCCTTGCAAAACACTGCCCGGCGCGGCAACTCGCGGAACAGATTGCAACGCAAACGAAGACCAGTTTCCCGAAACTCAAGCGGGCGATTCAGTTCGCAACTGCTGTCGATTCGTTGATCGAACACTGTGGAGAGTCAGTCTTGCCTGTACTTTTCGATCCAGTCAGACCTCAGTCGCGAGTGGCGGTCTTACGCCTCAGCCGAACCTCGGATGTGCGTCAACGTCACCGCATCAATGGCGTATCGAGGGGCGGTTCCGATCCATTGCCCCACAATCCGACGATACGGTTTTCGATACGGTGAAATTCGGCGAGGTACTGAGTCGCCTCGCAAGGGCACGGGGCAGCCTTGAGAAACTTCAACACCGAGTCGATGTGACTTGCGATTGTCGTCTCCTCGCCGAGTCCAAGCAGCTGAGTCGGCTTTCTCGCCTGGCTGCCACGCGTCTCCAAAACTGCCTGAATGGTCGAGTTGACGTTTCGTCGGCAGTTCCTGGGCATCTCGGCAAGGAGGCTGTTATCTCGATTCTGAAGTCAAGCAATGTCCAAGGCCGAACGATCGGGATGGCTCGGTTAGCACTACGGTTGATCGTCAAGAACCTGTGGGACTTCAAGGAGATGATGCGTCGCGGTCTTCTTCCAACGGTCAATGAACTGCAAGCCGTCGAATGTGAAGTGGATCGAATCCAGCGAGCCGCGCGGAAGATCGAGCAACAATGGGGCATCCAAAACGATTTATTACGGAAGGAGCAGAGTCATGTCACAGCAGCTTGAAGCACAAGCCTGGCACGTTGCCGGTCACGCATACGCAGCGATCGGGTTTCAGTTTCCTGTTTTCCGACTGTCGCTCGACGAGTTCCCAGACTCAATCTTCGAGGTAGCCAGGGGAAAACAATGGATTGACGAACGGACGATCGTTGAGCCGCGTGAAATCCGTTTGCCGCCAGGAACCAGCGAGCACACGCGAATGATGGACAACCTGACTGCGGTCGCCCTCTGTGGCCCTGCCTCAGAACTGCAATATCGGGGCGAACCTTGCTCGATCGAACGCGTGCAACAGTTCCCGTTCGACTGGCAACTTGCCACCGAATCCCACAGCTATGTTTGGTCAGACGGCGATTTTGGACAACATATGCTTGAAAGGCAGATCGAACGGGCAGCCGTGTACGTCAGTCATGCCAACACCGTCGAGATGATTGAGGCTTTCGCATCATATTTGCTTGAACATGGTTCGATGTCCGGCGACGAATCGCAGACCATGTGGGACGAAGTCACAGCACGTCAGGAAGCCCGCGCAAATCGTCCGATCAATCGCCGCTTGTTTGATCTGTATGGCGACGAAACTCACGAGGAGTGGGTTGATACGTCGTTTGATCCTGATGAGGACTGCGATATGGAGTAGATGAGTGGACGCCCTCGTTTCGACGGTCGGAGCGAGGGCGTCAGCTATGTCGGCTGAACAATTCGCCATGCGACACAAGCAATGAATCAGATGACGTCTCGTTTCCAAGCATGCAACCACTAAGCAGCCTTCAGGTAGTAGTGCTTCAGCAAGCCACCGAGCCGCTCGTTGCAGTGGAGCCGAATCTTCTGATTCTCGGCATTCCCTTCAATTCCATCATCAGGCGGTTTGATCAACAGCGCGTTGTCTTTGGCCTGATGCGGTCGCTCCGCATGGTAGTGTTCAACAGCCTCGGCCACGATGTAGTCCATGTGTTGTTCGCCGAAGACAATGAAGTGATCCAGCACCTCTTGTTGCAGCGTTTGGATGTACCGCTCCACGAAGGCATTCGTGTTGGGCGACCGGAACGCCGTCTGCTTCATCTCAGCGCCCGCCTGATCGAACAACGCATCAGATGAGGCAGTGAACTTGGTGTCCCGATCGTGCATCAGCAGTTTGATGTCGAGATCGCTGTCCCTTACGTGGCCGAGAAACGCAACAGCCTGTTGTTTCACCCATTCCTCATTGGGATGGAACGTCGACGGCGTGATGTAAACGCGCCGCGATTCCACATGCAGAAACACGAGAATGTAGAGATCCCGAAAGCCCTTCAATGTGAGAGCTTTCTTGGCGTAGAAGTCACATTGCCAAAGTGTGGAGGCGTGCTGCTTCAGAAAGTCGTCCCAGGTTCCCTCGCCTCGCTTCGGCCCTGGATCGAGCCCGTTCTCTTTGAGAATGTTCTTGATCGTGTTGCGAGACGGCGGCGTGATCCCGAGTTTCTTGAGCTCACCCATGATTCGGGTGTAACCCCAGTCATTCTCACGAGCCATTTTCAGGACTAGCTCCCGAATTTCCTCCTTGGTTTTCGGTCGACCGCGTTTTGCCACTGACTTCTTGACGCCATCAGCCGCCTCGCGAATCCATCGCCGGATGGTGCTGGGATGTGCAATCGTCGCCAGCTCGTTCAGAGCCGATCCGAGCTTCGCCGCAAACTTCGCGAGACGGTTCTTTTCCTTCTCAGTCAGCGTGACCCGTTTGGGCAATTTGCTCCGCAGAATTTCGTTCTCAACCTTCAGATATCGAACATGCCGAGCCAGTTCCTGCTGGGTAGCTCCGGCGATCAGAAGCAGCAGAGACTGGTAAACATTCCTCATCGTGGTAGACTCGCAAAACAACGTAAAACACAGGGAAATCTATTTTTTGCACCCCGGTGACGGCCTTTGAAAAGGCTGAGCGGCTTCTTGGGGGCGTGATTTGGCAGGATGCCGCCCAGTCGTATCAATCAGTCGAGCTGGATGGACCGATGCTCACGCTCTTTTGGCGTCGCCAGTGCCGATTCCCCGAGAAGTTCCAGGAGAGCTGGCACGGCCTCTGACGGATCGCCCTGCATTTCCTCGATCAGTTTTCGAGTCAGGGCAACCAGCTCGGGACGACGATCCGGCTCGTCCAGCATCGTGACGGGTCTCAGCCGCTTCAGGCTGAAGAACGTCAGCGGGAGTTCCTCCTCGCAGTTTTCCAGCCAGCTGATGAAGTCAGTTGGGAGCCGATTCAAGAGCGTCAGGTAGTAGCTGATCATCACCTTCGAGATACCGAAATTCTGAGCGACCTGGCGATAGCCGTAGACCTCGGGGCGAGACAGAAACGCCTCGTATTCGCGAGCCACCTTGATCACGTTTCGGACAGGGTTGTTCGCCGCCCGAATCTTCAGTCTTGAACGTCTGATGCGAGGCTTGGGCACTTCTGGCGGTCGAGTGCCCCGAACGTAGATGCGCCGGCGATCATCGTAAACCGTGTGATAGAGACGGTTTTGAATCCTCAGAGTCCGACGCGGAAAGGAACTCCAAGGGTCTTGCACGGGGAGGGCTGATCGCAAGACTCGACCATCTTGCGGGCAACTGGGACAGGATCAGTGAATCGTGGTGGTCAGCGCGAAACAAGATTGCCACCGGCGAAACTGATGACACTGGTCTTGGCAATTTGCTGGGTGACTGGGACGCGGAGGCAGAACTACCGTTGGACGTGATCCGGCTAGCGGGTTTTGAGTCGCTGGTCGACTATGCACTTGGTTCGCCAGGAGTCGTCGTCGGGAGGGCTTTGCTGCGACACTTCAGTGGCTCCGACTCTGAAGAACAAGTACTGAACTGGGAAGAGGCGTTCTATGAGGTCTTGGCAGCTTCGTGGATGGGGCTCCAGAACTACCTTGATCAGCGCTGGTTTTACCGATTGCTTTCGAGAGGAAATGAGTCCTATCCCGACGCAATTCTGCGGGCCGTTACGGATGGCAATCTGGAATCCGTTCTCGATGAGCATCTCTGGATCACCGGGATGCTCCGCAATCTGCACGACGAAGAACTGGCACAGGAACTCAGGGAAGGTCTGACCATCAAGAGCGGTATGTTCTTCCTGCATCCTGTCGATGCAAAACGTGACGCCACCTTTTCACTGCGATGCCATGTCGCGATGCCGTTTATTCAGACGCAGGTACGCAGTCTGGAAGACGGAGAGAAGCCATTTCGAACCGATGAAATGCGGCGAGCATTTAATACGCCATTCTGGCCCTACGTGCTGGCTACGACATCGGTCGGCCAGGAAGGGCTCGATTTCCACGCATGGTGCGACACGTTGGTGCACTGGGACCTGTGCCGAAATCCGGTCGACCTGGAGCAGCGTGAGGGCCGCATTCAGCGATTTGGCGGACTCTCGATCCGTCGTGCGATCGCGGCTCGGTTAGCCAAGGAGGCGATCTCGACTCGGAGCTCTGCTCAGAGCCCGTGGGCGCGGATTGCGGAACTGGCAGACGAGCGAATGAGCGACGATTCCGGCCTGGCCCCGTGGTGGGTCTGTAAAGATGGGACCGTAAACCGCTACGTGTTTGATGTGCCCACAAGCGAACAGAAGCACTGGCTGCATTGGATGAAAGAGCAACGGCTGTTGTATCGGCTCGCACTGGGCCAACCCAATCAGGAAGATCTCATCGAAATTTTGTCGACCAAGTCGGGGCTTCAACCTGATGCAGTCCGAAAGGCTGTTGTCAATCTCTCACCTTGGTTTCGAGAACGTGAAGCCACGAATCAATAAGATCCGAGGAAAGCACAATGCGAATTGAGATCCCAGACGTGACAGGCCAACTCGTTCTCTCAAAAGACGATTTTGGTTACCAAGAGGTCATTGATCAGATCGGTCAGTCCGAGACAGTGTCGGTCGTCACCTATAATATTTCGAACGGCAACGAAGGCCTCCTTCAACTTCTTCGTGATTGCGATGCTGAAGTTCGTCTGATTACGAATATTCCAGGCCGATTCAAAGACTACACGTCTGACAACGCGAAGAAGCGTGCGCGGAACAAAATGAAGACGATGTTCCGAAAACTCGATCCCGAGCGATTTGGCGCCTTTGCCCGTGTACTGTTTTGCTTTCGGAATCACGCCAAAATCATACTGACGGACACGGTCGCCTACGTGGGGTCTGCCAACTATTCAGAGGAAAGCTCTTCAAGTTGGGAGGGCGGTATCATCGTTCGTGACTCTTCGACCATAAGTCAGATCTCACAATGGGTCGATGAAATAGAATCTGACTCAGTTCGCTTTTACGGTCAGAAGATGCCTTCAGCGATCACCCCGTTGTTGCTTGTCAAGTCGCAGCTCGAGGCGCTCGGAGCAGTATTAGAGGGCGAATTCACCAATGACGATGTCGACAAATCATACGATGCCTTTAAGGCAGTGGAAGACGCAGTCAGTGAAAAAGATCGGGCATGGGCAGAAGCATATGAACCTAGCGGTCCATTGTCGTCTCAGGTTGACATGAAACTCTTGAGGTCAATCGAGGATTGGACTGGCAATCGTGACACATTGGATTTGGCGCGAACGAATGAGGATCTGCTAGAGGCATTAGATGGAGAAATCTCGGTCGATGAATTCAAGACTGACAACGATGGGAACATTCCGGAATCAGAGTTTGAAGGATACATCGAGCGATTAACCGAGGAGCAGAAAGCACTTTGTGAACGTCACAAGGAAGGGCTAATTGCGGTTCAACAGCAGATTGAGACTGTCTGCGTCCAGATCGAATCTGCATGCAAAGAGATCAGTACGCACATTGCAAGAATCAACAACGCTGAGTAGAGCTGTCCGTTCGGAAAAATGACAGTCAAAAGGGAACTTGATTTGCGACGTCTAAGCCGCCCGCCGCGCATACGACTTCAGCGCCCCACCGAGCCGCGTGTTGCAGATCACATCGCCACGGCGAATCGTGGTTCGCTCCTCCGGTTCTGTTTCCATCGCCGGTGGCAGATGTCCGCACGCCTCGTGTGGTCGCTCGGTGTTGTACCATGCTTCGAACTGCCGACAGACGTAGTTCAAATGCCGCTGAGCCACGATCACGAACTTGTTGAGGCACTCGACCTGCGGCGTCTGGATGAACCGCTCGACGTGTGCCCGAAGGTTGGGTGACAACGGCGTGTTGCGTTTGATGCGGGCGCCACTGCTCTCGAACACCGCATCGAATGGAGCGGTGTACTTGGCATCGTTATCCCGCATCACCATCTTCGGCGCGAGTTCCAGGTCCTCGGCATCCATTAGAAAGTTCTTCGCCTGCTGCGTGACCCACTGCGAATTCGGACTGGCCCTCCAGGGTGAAATCCAACATCGCCGCGTACCCAGGTGTAGAAACGCTAGCATGTACAAGTTGAAGAGCCCCGCGTCGTGTTTTTGAGCTTTCTGAATGACTCGGCCCGAATTTGTCTCGTGCTCGACAGGCTCAATAACGGCAGAAATAAAAATCGGTGAACAGGAGGACGGTAAGAGAATCGTTGTTTGAGTTTTTTGTCGTCGACAAGGAGGCGATGTTGCATCGGTCGACAGCCTTGTTGAGAAGTTATCGCTATTCAGTCGGCAATTCGAAGCCTTCGCGGCGCGGGCGATCGAGTTTGAGGTCTGCTTCTTCATCATCCACAAATTGCTCTTTGTCCGGATTCCAGCGTAGTGGTCGATTGATTTCCCGTGCGATATTCGCGAGATGACAGACGGTGGCCGTTCGATGACCGACTTCAACCGGTGCATTCGGAACGTCGCGAGTAACAATGCAGTCGAGCCAGTTCTCAAGATGCGGGCGAGCGACATGTCCGTCTCCTGCCCATTTCTCAACCAGTTCTGGATCAGGCCCATCGGTAATTAATCCCGGAGAATCAATCGAATAATAGTTACGACGAATTTGCATCGTCCCTCGCTCGCCATAAATGTGAATAGGCTCATTCGGTCCGTGGAACAGAACTTCAACTCCATCGGCGTATCTCATCGCTACAGGCCAAAAGCGGCGATCATGTTGTCCATCGGGCTTGGGTGTTTTGTTGGCCCAGTCTTTCTGAATCATCTCGATTGAATCCGGCTGGATCGCCTCAATAGCGACCGGTCCGGTGTCGTCGCGTCCGAGAGCGTACTGCATCATGTCGATTGAATGAGCCCCCCAATTTGTCATGAGGTGTCCCGAATAGTCGCGAAACAGATCCCATCCTCGCCACAACAAACCACCAACGTTGAAATCTTCTTTCATCCACAAGTGCCGGTGATGTGGTCGCAATGCAGTAGGCCCGCAGAACAGATTAAAATCGACTCCGCCAGTAGCGAGTTCGCCTTCCAGCGATGGCATCGGCAATGGCCCCGGATAGTTGGGTAGCTCCACTCGAGTGATTTGGCCCAAACCTCCGTCACGGACAAATTCACACGCAAACCGGTTGAGCTCCATCGTTCGTTGCTGACTGCCGACCTGTAGCACACGTCCGGTCTTTTCGACCATGTCCGCAAGCAATCGACCTTCACGAATCGAAACAGTGAGCGGTTTTTCGAGATAGACATCCAAGCCAGCTTGCAGTGCCAACATGGCTGCCAGAGTGTGGTGATGGTCAGGAGTGGCGATGATGACGGCGTCGAACTGTTCGCGATCGAGCATCCGCCTGTAATCCGTATAGGTCTGACAAGCAGTGGCAGAGGTTTCACAAAACGACTGCAAGACCGAAGTGAAAGTCCCTTTGGGTTCCAGCGTCCCTGCGATTCGAGAGGTTGCGCAATCGCAGATTGCGGTGACCCGAGCAGACTTGGGCAGGTTGCCGATCAGGTATTTTCCTCGCACCCCCGTTCCGATCACTCCCACGCGAACAATGTTATTGGCGGATCTCGCAGGAGCGGCAGTTGCTGTCACGGTCCATGCTGCGGCGACACCGGCCGTCTTGAGAAAATTACGACGAGATAGAGAACTGTTCATAAAGACAACTCCTCCCGAGCATACGTAAGGCTTGCGGCGATGTTGGTGTCTTCGAGTTGAACCCGTCGCTCCAGAGGTAACGTGCCAACCTCTTGCAGATTCTCAGAAGAGTTCATCCGAACGAATTGCAGTGTGCGTGCAAGGTCGCGGCTCAGAACATCAGGCATCGTGGCGTAATAGTCTTCCGTCAGGCACGGAACCTTCAGTGGGTCGCGGGTGATCAGTTCTAATGAGAAGCATATTTGCGGTTTGAACTTGCGAAGAGTTTGAACCATCCGCTTAAGGTCAAAGCTTCCCTGCCCGAGCGGGATGTCTGCGAGAAGGAAGCCTTCTTCGTATTCGTGAAGCGACTGATCCTTCAAGTGGACGGAGAACGCATAGGGGGCCAGAGCTTCGATGGGTTCGTAGGCCCCGTCGAGCAATGCGAAACTGTTGCCCGTATCGACACAGGCTCCGACAAACTCGCTATCGAGATGTTGAAATAACGCGATTCGATCCGCGATTCGCTGATCTTTGTGGTTTTCGACGGCCAATGGCACACGGTGTTTTTCAACGATGGGAGCCGCTCTTTCGAGCATTCGCTGACCATTGTTTTCGAACTCTCGAAATTCAGCCAGCGACTTGAATCGCTCGTAGCGTCGGCCAGGAATGATGGTCGTTCTCGCTGCCTGCGCACCGACTTCGCGTGCAGTCTTAATTTCGGCTTCGAACCGGTCGACATCAGTATCGTTCTTGGGTACTGAAATGATGGCATCGATGAACAGTTGATGTTGATCGGCGAAATTGCGGAGTTCGCGAACTTCTTCGGTCGCCATCACTCCGAGGTTGGCCTGCATTCCGCCCGCTCCCAATGCCTGACAATGTTTGAGAAACGTGATCGGCTCAAACAGATCGTGTTGAAGATTCTTCTCACGCAACCATTGGCGACGATGATTGCAATCATAAATCACGAGGCCCATTTTGGATCGTGGCAGCTCTTCAGGTCCGGGATCGGCGAAGGATTGTCCCGAGAGCACGAACGCCGCAGCGGATGGGACGAGAAGCTTTAACGAATCCCTGCGTGTGATTGACGAAGGCTTTGTGTCATCGTTCAAAAGAACTACTCCTTCGAGGCAGTGTTTAAAAGAACGTTACATCGATTTTGACTGGTGAATGTTTTCCTGAATGTGGTTGTCAGTGGGAAAGAGCGAGTGCAATTTACGCATCAGTGTGGTTTGATCAGTCTGTGATCGTACAAAACGCGAATCCTGATGACTATCGATTCGGCAGGTACCATGCGATCCAGATTCTGAATAGGCGCTCACCTAAAAACTGGAGTGAGTGATGATCGAAGGGCTCTAAAGACTCATCCTGAGAGTGTTTCCTCACGTCAGCTTCAGGCCTCGCATTGTCCCTGTGCTGCTCGAGAAGCGGTCGGTCTCAATACCCAGTCGCTGTAGCATGCTGACGAACAGATTTGGTAGCGGGTAGTTGTTTTTCTCATCGAAGACGAGATGTTGTCCGTGTTGAAACCCGCCACCCGCGAGGATGATTGGTAAATTCGTGTTATCGTGGCTGCTCGCGTTGCCGAGATTGCTGCCGTACAACACCATCGTTCGATCAAGCAGCGATCCGCCATCTTCTTTGGTGTTTTTCAGTTTGCCGATGAGTTGTCCAAATTGCCGGATATGCTCCTCTTCGATCATTGCAAGTTGCTCGATCTTCTTCTTGTTCTGACCGTGATGAGAAACGGTATGATAACCTTCGGTCACGCCGTCAATTGGTGGGACGAGAAAGTCTCCCTGCATAAGCACCGTGATGATCCGCGTTGAGTCTGTTTCGAAGGCAAGATGGGCCAGATCGAACAGCAATTGAGCTTTACCAATCACGTCAGCATTGTCTTTGATATCTCGTGGAGGTTTGGCGTCTACTTTGGGCTTGGGAGTCTTCTCCCATTCCTGAAGGCGAACCATCTGCTGCTCAACCTCGCGAAGCGAAGTCAGATACTCGTCAAACTTGGCACGGTCGGTTGTATTCAGTCGACGGTGAAGTGACCGTGTTTGGTCAAGCACGGTGTCCATGATGCTTTGCCCTTCACGGAGACTTTGGATCTGGGCTTCTATCTCCTTCGGGCTGCCAGCCAGAAACAATTTTTCAAACACTCGCGACGGTCGAGCTTCACCGGGAATCGGAACTCCGGAACGTGTCCACGAAATCGAGTTGCTGCCGCCACGCCCTGACAATACAAGCGAGGGAAACCGAGTTTCTCTTCCGATGTAATCTGCTGCGAGCTGGTCAAGCGAAATTGAGTTCTTGAAACTCCCGCTTCCAGGATGAGGAGCACCCGTCAGGAAGCTCTTCTCGGCGATGTGTCCGCCATCGACAGACGGCAACGAGACTCCACTAAAGACCGTGTAGTCATCCCGAAACTGATCAAGGAGCTTTAAGTATCGGGAAGGTTGATAGTCGCGTCCCGACTGTTCGGGCATATAGAATGGACGATGCAGTCCCAGATTGTTGCAAATGCAGATCATTCGGCGTGGCACATCATCAGGCACGAATCCGTCCGTCGCTCGGGCTGAATCGTCACCGTGGCAGCTCCTCGACACAATAGACTCGAACAACGGCAATGCCAGTGTAACGCCAGCGGCGCTACAGAAACTGCGACGATTTAATTGAATACGATGCATAGAGATTGGGCCTGTTTTGGTCGCGAGATTTGTGTTCTGATCGATTGAGCTACTTCCGATGGAAAAGTGAACTTTGAACGATTTCGTGGATGAGTGATCGGAAGCCGTACTCGCTCGATTGAGCACGGTCGAGAATTGCTTCAACTTTTTCTCGATCAGAGAACGAGACTTCGGCTCCGGTCGAGTAAATAAGAAGCTTCTTGGTGATTCCTCGGGCGATTTGACGTTCGTCTTCAAGTAGTAAACGTTTGAATCCCTGGATGTCTTCAAACGATCGGCCATCCGCTAATTCGTAGGAAGCGTCAACCAGAGGCCCTTCGACGTATCTGATCGGGACAGGTTGGAACGGGCTGTACCTTGGCTTCAAGTCTTCGAGTTCTTCGTTGATAGCTCTGTAGTGATCTCTCCAGCCTCCAATGACGTCGAAACTTTCCAGTGCCACTCCGGGGGGATCGATCTTGGCATGGCAATCGGCGCAATTGGCCAAGCTGCGATGTTTCTCCAATTGCTCGCGGACTGTCGTCGCACCACGAATATCAGGTTCAATAGCCGGAATTCCAGGCGGAGGAGGGTCTGGTTGGATACCCATGATTCGTTCCATTAACCAGACGCCGCGCACAACCGGAGAGGTCGTTGTGCCATTTGCGGTCACCTTCAGGATGCTCCCCTGTGTCATAAGACCACCGCGGACAGAGTCTTTGGGAAGAGAGACCGCCTGCACGTGCATCTCATTAACTGCTGGGAGGTCGTAGTGTTTCGCGAGGCGCCAGTTCACCATCGCAAAATCGGAATCTATGACATTCCGGGACGGCAGGTCTTCTTCGACAAGTTTGCGGACGAAAGCGAGAGTTTCTTCCACGGCGGACCACTGCAAGAGTTTGTCGAACTCCGGGTACAGCTTCTCGTCTGGTACTGTGAAATCAATCAAGCGGAGATCGAGCCATTGATCGAGGAAGTCTTTAAGGAAGCGATCGGAGCGGTCATCGTTCAGCATGCGATCGACCTGAGACCGCAGCGTGTCGGGATCCAAGATTTGACCCGTTTCGGCTAGCGTTCTGAGTTCATCGTCCGGCAGACCATTCCAGAGGAAAAAGCTGAGTCTTTCGGCAAATGCCACGGGACTTAACTCGGAGGCTGCATCGGGCAACGAAGCTTGGTGATAGAGAAAACCAGGAGAGGTCAACAGTGCCATGTACCCGACACGCATCGCCGATTCAAAGTCTCGCCCTTCGTCCAGCCAATGATGAACGAGAGAAATGTAAGGGGCGATTTCTTCATCACCAACAGGTCGACGGAAGGCACAATTGGCGAATTCTGACAACAGTGAAGCAGCAACCTTCTTCGGTGAAGATGGATTTAATGCGAGTGTGGCATGTAGTGGAGCAGGGATGCCCGCACTCCTGTGAATCGGTTCACCTCCCACCTCTTGCTTTTTCGGATCGTAGATCCATTTGTTCCCAGTCGCTTTCTCAACTGGAACTCGAGTCATTTTGGGCTGCGCGATCCTGGCGGGAGGTTCGTCGAGATGTGCGATGGGATCTTGATTCGGTTGAGCGTCGGGAATTGGTGTCGTTGCAACATCGCCCCACAGTACACGATGAGATGCTGGCGGCCATTGTTCAAAAATCGGACCGTCAACTTCGACCCACTGAATGACGGCAGCCGGACCATTGTATGCGTGCTGTTGCATTTCCTCTTTGGGACCGGCAAACCGCATCGGAGGCAATGACGTCGGATAGACATGAAAATATTGGCCGCGCTCTAGAGTCCCTTCCCACTCAAATATCTGTGGATTCCCTTCTTTCACGGCGAAATGGTCGAGAAACACATGAGGCACATGATTCGACTCAGCATGTCCAGTGCCGCCTGCTCGCAACGAGACAATCACCGGCTCGTCCGAACGTAGTGCAAAAGTCGATACCTTGACCCGATAGCGCCCTGTGTGAGGAGCAGTCCATTGGCTCATGACTGCATTAAGATGTGAAAACTTCTCCGTCGCGAAGAAAGCGACTCCGTCATCCTGAATGAGGAAGGGACCGCCGCGACGGTAGACCTGCATGATGCCATTCTCTTCACGGTAGCTCAGACGGTGAGTTCGCCGTTGAGGCTTCTCGTACAGGGTAGTGGCCTGCGTAAGCACTTTGTTTAAAACGCTCAGGTACGCTTCCATCTGAACGGAAGAAACATTGAGCGCTGCACCGACTGTATTAAAACCATGATTCTTCGCATCCTCGGGGAGCTCTGCTTGGATATTTAGTGGGATCGAAAAAAGATCACTGAGTGCTGTTTCAAACTCAGCTCGATTCAGTCTGCGGATTGTCCCGCGACCAAATTTCGTTTGGCGATCTTGATCGGCAGCGGTTAAGTGTTTCGATAGTTGCTGAAGCAGAACACCTCGCTCAGAATCCGACGGTTGATCGACGTCTTTCGGAGGCATTTCCCCACGTTCAACCTTGTCGTGAGCTTTCTCCCATCGATCAAAAACCGTGGAGTCATCCAGACTGAAGGCGAGGGAATCAAGGTCGAAACCAGCCTCGGCACTTTCACCAGAGTGGCAATCCAAGCAGTGAGTGGTCAAGAACTCACGGATCAAAGATGGAGTTTCGCCTCGGGCATTCGAGACGGAAATCAGGCAGACAGCGACGACTGCGAAACAATTCTTCAATTCAAATCTCCCACTGGTCGATTTCCAATCTTCTGATTGCTTTTAAATAGCAGCTTCTGCCATTTGGTTACCTTAAATGGAGAACTTTAGCCACTCCTTGTTTATTCAGGTTCACCGCATTCTAAGTAGCTTCAAACTGCATCACCAAGAACTCGTAATTCAAAGCTGCTGGCTCATTTGCAAGGGCAATTGAAACACAAATCGACGAAGGTCGACGACCAGCATGTAAAAAACTCCAAGACTCACTTGATTGAGGCGTTACCCGAAGGATCGATACTGTCGAGGGTAAGTGAGCAGGCGATATCAATGTTCCTCCCGCATGGGGGCGACACTTCGCCAGGTCGGGCCGATACGTAGTTCATCCACGATTCGAGCAGTCACTCCCGTCGAACTCAAAAGCAGGCGATCCAGCCGACTGGAAATATCAACTCCGCGTGTAACAACGTGCCAGGTGCTCGGCTCTGCGTATCCCAGCAGATCCTGCTCGCCATAAATTCGGAAATAGATTTCGTCTTTACCCTCCTTGCGAGAAATGATCTTTCCGATCCATAACATCGTCTGTTCAGTTGGCAAGACGAGTGGGCTTGTAAACTGATTGCCATTGCCAGCTTGAATCCGAGGGCGAGCCCCGGGCCCATGCCCAAAGCTTACTGAATCAGAAAAATAGTCCTCGGACGCGCGGAAAGTGAGACGCAGATGTTCCTGCGGCCGCTTTCGATCCGTTCGCCGCTCGGTTTCGCGGACCATCAAACTGAAAAATGTGACTCCGTCTTTGCCGAGATCTACAGGCTTGGCGAGCGGCCTCACGTAGAAAGAATTGCTAGGTGGAAGCATAAGCATTCCCAGTCGCCCGCCGGGAACGGGCCAGGTAACGTTCATTAATCCGTGAACAATCTCAAAGAATTCTGGCGAGTTCTCAACGTCGGGGACTTTGCGCTCCTCCTGCGTTCGCAGCCGCCAGGGGCCACCCCAGCCGATGCCTTTCGTCGTTTCTTCGAGTGGTAGAATGCCAGGTTCGTAATGGAACCCCTCGTAAGCTTGCATGCGTTCAGGTTGCGGTCGGGGATTCGCACGGCGAACCACTTCTTCAAACCTAGGAGAGTCCAGCTCAACCGCTTCCGCAGTGTCACTTGTTTTCGAAAGTCGGACTGCGTGGCCAGCCGTCAAGATGTCCGGCGACTTGCCATTTCGATACTCGACCTGTCCATCCAGAACGTGAACTTCGGTGTCACCGGAAGAGCCAACGCGGACTGCAAACTCTGTCCCGAGGTCAATCAGCGGGCAGCGAGGCGTTGCCAATTCGAACCCTTCTGCCCCATCTTCAGCTCGGATAACAACATTCCCATGATTGAGTTTCGCACTGCCTGTTGAACTCAAGACGAGGGACGTTTCCCCGGTCATCACCAGTTCTGCACCACCGTCAAAGCGAATGACTGCTGTTCCTGTGATGAGTTCAAGACTCCCCGGCGGTAATCGTTGCCCCTCATGCAAAGCTGTTTCTGACGACCATTCACAACCGTCTTCAAAAATTAGAGTCGCAATATCATTTGCCAATCGAGAGCGAGTCGCGTTGTCTGACATTAGGTCCGTTTTGTCGATCACTTGGGATGAACCAAACCAGTGTTGCAGACTTAAGGAGACGAGCAGTGTAAGAACCGCAATCGCGATCGAACTGAACCATCGCTTGGAAGAGACAGTTGATCTGACGAGTGAAGAGTCCCTCTCGGAAGGCTGTTCGGCTCCGCGAAGTTTCTCGGTGATAGAACGGAGAAACGTCCCTTGATCATCTTCGATTCTCCGGATGGTATCTTGGACGAAAGCGTCTGAATCGAATGGTTGAAGCTCCAATCCTAGCAACCGATGTTCCTCGAAGAGATTCGCAGCATGTTTGAGGAGTTCGGTATCAGCAGCCAGCATTTCCTGCAACTCGATCAACCCGGAGCCGTCGAGTTCTCCTTCCAGGTAGTCCGTCCAAAGCTGGTCGAAACTAGGATTCATCGCACAGCCTCGCTTGCCTGCTTTCGCTGTATGCAGTCGTGGAGACTCTTTCGCAATTTAAACAGATGTTTCTTGATTGCCCCAACACTTCGATTCGTCAGTTCCGCAATCTCAGCCAATGGCAATTCTTCGGTGTATCGCCAATTCAAAAGCTGCTGTGGCTTCTCACCCATCTCTTTCAGACAGCTTCGCAGGAATCCAAGCAGTTGATCCTGTGCTTGAGAGCTACTCGTCGCCCGACGTTCCAATTCTCGGCTGAGTGCGAGTGGAGCGTAGCGGCTTTGATAGTCCGCCAGTCGTTGCAGTCGGGTGCACTCCGCCATCAACTGATATCTGGCAATTGTGAACAACCAGGCTCGGAAGTCCGTCCCGATTTCATAGTCGTCAATTCTTTTGAAAGCTTGCACGAATGTCTTTTGTGCCACTTCGTCCGCATCTCCTCCAGGCGGACAACGCGAAACGAGCCAAGCACGGATTGTTCGTTCATGGAGGCGTACGATCACTGCAAATGCATCCAGATTCCCATCTTGAACCTGTTTGATTCGCTCGTCCAATTCCACGCTTCGATCACCTTGAGTCTGAAACACAAACACTGAAAATCATCATCGGATAGCACATTGAATCGAATGGTTACCACGAATGCAGAAAAAACATACGATGACTCAAAGTATGGCCAATCTTGCAAAATTCGGCACCTGAGGAATTTGAAGTGATCAATCGCCGCGAAATGCTGACTGAAGTCGCCGGAGCAACTGCTCTTGGTATGACGCTGACAAAACTCCAGGCTGCGGATCGACTTACCGACCATCCGCTGCACATCGCCACTAACACCTACCCGTGGTCAACCTTCGCACGCCGTGACGGAAAAACATTGACGCTGCATACAGATGAGCTGCTCGCTGACATCGCCAGTACAGGGATCACTGGATACGAGCCGATCATTCATCAGCCCGCAGAATTCGACGGTCTGAAAGAACGCCTTTCAAACCATAATTTGGAAATGCGGTCGCTTTATGTGAATAGCGTCCTGCACGACGAAGAACAGTCCGAAGCAAGCATTGATCAGGTGTTGTCGATTGCTGAACGCGCAGCCGACCTCGGCACACACATTATCGTCACGAACCCGTCGCCGATTCGTTGGGGCGGCAGCGAAGACAAGTCAGACTCGCAACTCATCCATCAAGCAGAGTCGCTAAACCGGCTCGGAGCACAGTTGAAGAAACTTGGTATCACTCTGGCATACCACAACCACGATAGCGAGTTGAGACAGGGTGCTCGCGAATTTCATCATATGCTCACTGCGACGAACCCTGAGCACGTGAAGTTCTGTCTGGATGCCCATTGGGTCTATCGAGGATGTGGCAATTCTCAGGTCGCACTCTTCGACGCGATCGATCACTACGCTGACCGCATTGTCGAATTGCACCTGCGTCAGTCGAAGGGAGGAATCTGGACGGAGAGTTTTACCTTCGACGGTGATCTCAACTACGCTCGCCTGTTTGACATCCTTCGTAGCCGTGGAATATCTCCTCACCTCGTCCTTGAGCAGTCGATCGAAACCGGGACTTCCGCTTCGAAAACAGTTTTAGCCGCCCATCAGAGTGGCTACGAGAACCTGAAAGAGAGCTGGAAATAGATCGGCTCTTATGGACCGTTGCACGCTCGCTGTGTTTTGTTGGGAAGAATTGTTTTCCTATTTGCCTTGCCAATACATCTCACGATTCAATCCAAGTCCCGTTCGGGAGAGTTCACTTGTGAGCATGGAACGCACTGAGTTTATTCAGGGTGGGATTTCGACGAATAGCACACAGATTTCAGAGAGGTTTAACTTATGGAAACACGCACCGAATCGACTCGGTCGGCCAGCAGTTTCAAAACAGACGAGTGCATCTCACGTCGATCGGCATTGGCATCGATCACGTTGTCGGGCGCAGCTGCAATCGGGCTTTCTACGACTCAAGTGGTCAGCGATCAAGTCGAAGTCAATGAAGGGCATCGTCTCTCAGAGAAACTCGATCAAATTCTGAAGAAGCCCGTACTCGATCTGTCGTCAGTGAATCAGCCCGTCACAGTCAAGTCAATTGAACTGTTACGAAACGGTCGCAGCTATCTCGTCCGCAGTCGCACTTCCGATGGCATCGAAGCGATCACGGTTCCGAATCCAGCAAAAATGGACTACTTCTGGCCAGTGTTTCTTAAGAATGTCGCACCAGCTTTCATTGGTCAGGACGCACGTCGAATTGAAGAACTGCTGTGGGATGTGTATCGACGAAGCAGTAACTATAAGCTTCAGGGAATCGCTCTATGGATCTGTGTTGCTGCGATCGAAATGAACATGCTGGAGCTACTCGGTCGTGCTGCAAATCGCCCCGTCGCTGATTTCTTCGGTGGTCGATTGCGGCAAGATATCCCGGTTTACTTTGCCAGCGGAAACCGTGGGAATCGTCCAGAAGAAGAAGTGGAACATTTGCAGGGATTAGTATCTGGGTCAGGTGTGAAAGCGATTAAATTCCGTCTGGGGGGACGGATGAGCCGGAATGTGGACTCTCTCCCCGGCCGCAGTGAAGCGTTGATTCCGCTCGTGCGCGAGAAGTTCGGAAACGACTTCACGCTCTATGCTGATTCGAACAGTAGCTACGATGCGACAGAAGCCATCCGGATCGGAAGGCTGATGGAAGAGCATCAGTACGGATTCTTTGAAGAACCATGTGAATTCGATGACCTGTGGAGCACAAAGAAGGTTGCTGATGCGCTCGCAATTCCCGTCGCAGGAGGGGAACAGGAGTTCTCGATGCATCGGTGGAAGTGGACAATCGCCAATCGTGGAGTGGATATTGTTCAGCCCGATCTCCACTACGGTGGCGGACTGATTCGAGCCACACAGGTTGCTCGCATGGCAGAGGCCGCCCGGATGAAAGTTGTGCCTCACATGTCCGGCGGCGGACTCGGCTACCTGGACGTTGTGCAATTTGCCTCATTCACACCCAACATCGGCCCGTTTATGGAATTTAAGGGGAATACGAGTCTCCCCATTCATTGTGCTGACTCATCATTGAAATGCGAAGACGGTGTGGTCCGTTGTCCCAGTGGCGCCGGATTCGGTGTTACAATCGACCCTGACTTCGTACAACGAGCCGACAAACTGAAGCCGTGAGGTTATTACTTCATGCTCCTTCGGAATTAATGGAATGGGTTGTTGGTAGTATCTGCTGCACCATACTTATTCATGTTTGACGAAGGCTTCAATGGCCTTCAGTTTGACGAACGACAGCTAAACATTCATAAAATGTTAAGCTCATCGCTCCAATTCAAGTTAGAAGAATTGCAATGATCGAGCAGGGGAGTATGCCGCAAGAAGAGTTCTGCATTGCAGTTGCCCAATCCGCTTCTGTGAAAGGTGACATTGCTGAGAACATCCGGCGGCATGCCGAAATCGTATCTTGTGCAGCGGATCATGGGGCAAAGCTCGTCCTGTTTCCGGAACTCTCTCTCACTGGGTACGAGCCGACGATTGCCGCAGAGACTGCGATTGAGGCCAATGATCCGTGTCTGACCGTGCTTCAGGAATTGTCGGACAGTCGGGAGATCGCAATCATCGCTGGTGCCCCGATTCGATCATCCGCAGCAAAGCCCTTCATTGGAGCATTGACCTTTCGACCAAGACTCCCGATCGAAGTCTATCGAAAGCGATTCGTTCACCCAGACGAATTTCCGTGGTTTATTCCGTCGGATGATGTGGCTGTCTATCCATGTCATGGGCGTGAGGTTGGAGTCGCGATTTGTGCCGACATTAGCAATCCTATTCACCCGGCAGATACATTTCAGAAAGGTGCGACGATCTACGTGGCGAGCGTGGCGAAAACCCCTGAGGGAGTCTGCAAAGCGGAAGACACTCTTGCTCGATACGCACGCGAGTACAAATCTCCCGTCGCAATGGCAAACTACGCATGCGAAACAGGCGGATTTCCAACAGGTGGACGCAGCGCTGTTTGGGATGAGTGTGGGAAGGTCATCGTTCAAGCACCGGAGTCAGGCGAGTATTTGATGATCGCAAAGAACTCTGAAAGCGGATGGGAAGGACAATTGATTGCGATTGAGAGTTAGTTGCCAGTTAAAAGTTTGAACTAAAGAAGACGACACTAATCTGGGAAGGAAAAACGATGCATGATCTGAAACCAACCGACGGCGACAAGAGCATCGATTGGGGCAAGACATCGCGGGACTACGCGATTCATCGTCCTGGTCCACCTGCCAGTTTCTTTCGGCGACTTTCTGCTTTCGACATCGGACTCGCGGGACAGAGAATTCTGGATCTCGGCACAGGCACTGGTGTGATGGCTCGTCAGTTTGCAAAACAGGGCGCAAACGTGACCGGTGTCGACGTTTCACGCGAACAGATCGAGATGGCAAAACAACTCGCTAGCGAAGAGGGGCTTTCCGTTGAATTCGCAGTTCACTCTGCCGAGTCACTTCCATGGCAGCAGCCGACGTTTGATGTGGTGGCTGCCAATCAGTGCTGGCTTTACTTTGATACCGATAAAGTAGTTAGAGAATTGCGACGAATCCTCAAGCCGGACGGTCTCCTCGTGACTTCACATTTTTGTTGGTTGCCACGGGTGGACAAGATCGCTCATGCCAGCGAACAGCTTGTGCTCAAGTTCAACCCAGATTGGGGCGGTGCCGATTGGTCCGGAAATATTCCTGCCTGTCCGGCCTGGGCTGAAGCAGACTTCGATGTTCAGGCCATGTTCTATTATGACGAGCCGATCCCGTTTACCCGTGAAGGCTGGTGCGGTCGATTTCGAGCTTGTCGCGGAGTCGGCGCGACACTCTCAGAGACGGAAGTCAATGAGTTCAACACAGCTCACATTGACCTCTTGAATCGGACAGTTCCGGAGTCATTCAACGTGCTCCATCGACTCGATGCTCATGTCTTCGTCCTCCGAAACCCAACGCATTGAATGACTGCGCTTGCGGAATGAAATCTCCGAAGCTTTTCAGATACTATGGGCGGTTGGGCGGAAGAGAATTTCATTGACGTCGGCGTCGGCTGGCTCATTGATGCAAATGCCACCATTCGAGTGAACGTTTCCGCAGGCACTGCGATCTGGCTCACAAAGTCTTTCGTCTGAGTTTGAATCGTTTTGTCGCTGATGTGTTTGAGGAGTTCTGTGGCGACAGCCAATGCTTGACCTCCTTTCTCCTTAATGTTTTGGCTGAACATGATGAGTTTCCTGTTTAGCGTAAGTCGATGAATGCAAAATTCGGACTCAATTGGTTTGTATAGAGTTACGATGAGAGGCTGTACGAGGAGCGACTTCAAATGTCACTCTGGTTCAACCTGCATTTGCGCC
>NZ_JBFEFI010000014.1 GCF_040717535.1 Thalassoglobus sp. JC818 | reverse complement strand
AGTCTTCGGTGTCTGGTGAAATTGCTGACGCGAGAGGAAATGGAGTACTCGTATCATAGGTAAGTTGCTTTATACGTCTGCTCTTTCGCGCATAGTAGACCGCGGCAACCAAGCCTGCAACCGAGGCCAATCCCCCAACAATCCCAATCGCTTCAATGGTGTTCATACATCCCGCAGTTGATAAGTAATACACCTAGAATTACACAGAATTTCTTCTGTACAACGTGTTAACTGTAGAATTCTTGAAATCGTGAATAGATCGCACGGAGTTGTCAAGAAGCCTGAGGGAAGCTGCTGTGAATCAAGACCTTGTATCTCATAGCCACGCAGGATGGAACAAATCGCTGGAGCGATGCATCCCCACCATGGGACGGGTGATTCTGTTTCGGGACATCGATTCACCCCAACCTTTGAGTCACTCCCACAAACAAATTGTCCAGTTCCATCCCGTCCGATTTCTGATGGAAAATAACTCCTCACTCAATACCGGCCTGCGTCGTTCATCCTAGTCCCCTATGTAGACTGTTAGAATTGAATCTATTGGGATGAGCGGTCATGTCGAAATCGTTTCTGGTTCAGTCCTGATCTCTGGAGTTTGGCCATCCCTGTACTTTTGAAGGTATGGTTCGAATGCACTGAAGAAAGCCTGCATGACTTCGACCATTTTCTCCTGGATCGCATCCCACGATGACTCGTCCTTTATTCCTCCTCCGCTGACTTGAACACAAATCCTCGAAACGTTCGTGTCATCTTGTCGTTTCCATTCAAGTGGCCCGCCAAACATCTCTTCGATTTGTTTTCGATGGATGAAAAGCTCGTCAAAGATGGCCTTGTTTTCCTCTTTCACGGACCGTTGTAGAGAAAGTTCAACACGTCCACGATCGGAGAGAATAAAGTAAACAAACTGTATTCCGAATCGTGAAGAGATGAGCCAATGTTCTCGCGATGGCGAAATTGGCCGATGCAATTCCAGTTTCGAATTCGCTTTGGGTAACAGGCCTGCCCAAAACTTCATATGCCGTTCCTGCCTCGCAGTATTCGCTTGGCGTGCACTTCGTTCTTGATGCGCCTTTTCCCGCAATCGGATCTGGTATTCTTCAGCTTCAGGAAGAGGGATCACCTGTTGAATATCCAATAGAACTTGATCGTGATATTTATACGGAACCATGCGGAGGCATCGAATATCCAGCCCACGCTCATTCAGCCACAAGACCGACGTGGTCAGTTCGCGAGAGAAGTCGGCCGAGGCCAATACAATGCGAATGTCACTGGCGAAGTTCTCTTCGTCCGGTTCTTCCCAACCCAAAAATTCCAGAATCGTCTGCTCAGCATCTTCGGCGGATTTCCCAAGGGCCTGTCGATAAGCCCGATGGGCTTCAACAGCTTGTTCCCATGTCATGGCTGATACCATCGCGGCGTAGCGAACCGCTTGCAGTTCCATATGGCCGCCATCACCAGTCCGTTTCAGTTCGATGACGACTAAGTTCGCGTCTCGATCAATGGCCAGCAGGTCGACCCTGCGAGATGAGTCTTCCCAATTGCTAAACTCTTCTGCGATCACCATCGTATCGGAAACGAGTACATCAATTTGAGCGCGTAGCAGCCGCTGCAAATCACCACGTTCTTTGATCTTGGACGACTCAAAAGTCGTCTGTTCTATCGCATTAAACTGCGTTGCATGCATTTCGTAGAGCGGCATCCTGTCGCCTTCTGAACTGTAGGATCAACTGATGAAATCATCCGCAAATGGGTCATTACCCAATTCAAAATGACCTACTCGGCATCCATGAACTAGCGTTCGTCCATGGAGCGGTTTGGCAGTCACGTAGGCTGAGACATCTCCCGGCCGAACTAAGGAAGTTCTGCATTTGGTAGGGTAGAGGTGTTGGTAAGGGTGACGGAGGGGATATAGACGTCGATTGTCACTTTCAGGCCAGATTCTGTCGAAGATGACGCTCTTCCGCAACCGCACGGCCAACACGGCCGCGGCACCGCTTTTCATTCAATCGACCCATCCCACCTTTGCTGGGACGAAACCCAGCTTACGTGACTATTTGAACGAATTGACCCGACGCGACTCATGGCGAGGCGAATCGTTCCATTGCAGATTTCCCCGACTTTCCCTTCCGAAGTGACGAATTGCACAGAGTGATTAGCAGGGAGCGATTCAAGAATCGCTAAGAATTCCTCGGTCGACAATTGCTCTGGCGAGGTCCAGGGAACTCTGTGAGAGGGGAGATAAGCGATCATCCATTCTCCACAGACTCTAAACAGGAACTCATTGGTATCTGGGTTGATTTCGACAAGTCGCAAGCTAGTGAATTTTGCTGTTTGTGCTTCTCGTTCACCTGCATCACGAAGCCACTTCGGAACATCAAGCGTAATTACCACGTCTTCCTCTTCACGGCCAAATTCTCGATGCTCATAAAAACGATGTAATCTTTCCAGCCAGCTTTGTGACGGATCTTCGTCGCTACGCAATACCGATTCCGATCGCACTGTTTCGTAATTCATTGCCACAAAAGCGACATACTTCAAATGGCTCCGCGCGATGCTTCGTTCAACATCCTCCCGCGCCTCACGGACACCCGAAATGCAATAGAACGCAACCACCACCACGAAGAATGCCACAATCAGCCCCCGTAGCGAGACGGTGCTTTTTAGCTGAATCGGACTCAATTGAGGTGTCCACATAGATTGTCCCGATCGGTCATCAAAACCGTACGTAATTTGTCCGATCCTACTTCCACTGAATCGACCGCTCTCCGCAGCTACAGATAATTTTTGACGACCGGTTCGCCTCTGCGAACCTGGGAGATGACTTCTTCGCTGACTTTACGGTTGTTCTTCTCGATCAATTCCACCAGTCGCGGGATACGGGCTGCTTCTGAATGGGGATCGTATTTGGAACTCCAAAGCACCATTTCGAACAATAGTGGAATGAGGTCGAGCCCCTTCTCTGTCAGTTCGTACGGACCTTTTCGCTTGGCCTGCTGCAAGATTCCACGTTCCTTCAGCTGTCGGAGCCGAGTCGACAGAATGTTGGTCGCGATCTTCTCTTCGCTGGCCAGAAACTCTCCGTAGGTCCTTCTGCCTCGAAAAACCATGTCACGCAGTATCAGCAGCGCCCAGCGATCGCCCACCATTTCCAGAGCGTAATTCACCGGACAGTGCGACCGAAGCTCTGTGTTCTCCGCGACATTTTCTTTCTTCGCCATAAAAAAATCCTACACCTTCTACTTGCATTTCACAAGTAGCGATGGCACACTGACAGATACTTGCATTTTGCAAGTATCGATCAAATCGAGTCACAACACCTTCGGAGTCTATTCATGTCACAAATCCTGCACCGCATCGGCATCAAAGCCAAACCCACTGAGGTCTTTCGAGCCGTCAATACCACAGAAGGCCTGCGAGAGTGGTGGACCAACGAAATCGAAGACAATCGCGATGAATCAGGCACGCTGAGTTTTATCTTTCGATCACCCGGTGGTGAATGCATCGGAACGATCTCGATGAAAATCACTCAACAGACGTCCCCGACAACCCTGCACTGGGAATGCGTCGGAGGACCTGACGACTGGATCGGCACGAAGGTCGCGTTCAAGATCACAGAAGAAGACGACCAGTCGACCGTGATCTTTTCACACTCCGGTTGGCAGGAGCAGAGCGAAAGCTTCGCACACTGCAACATGAAGTGGGCCACATTCCTGCTGAGCCTGCGGGCCTACGTCGAATCAGGCCAGGGCCGCCCATCCCCCAACGACATCAAAATCGACAACTGGAACTGAAGTCCGCTCTGATCTCAAATGCCCCGACCGATCGAACGATTCGAAACGTACTCAGGGATGAGCTGTTTTCTTCACCCTTCAATCGTTTTCGACATGAGTCGAATCTCCGGCCACTCGCTCCATCCATCGTTCTCCCAGAACCGGCGACCGTCCGCGTTGTCAGCAATCAAGAAGAGATTGCATTGGCGAATCCCGACGTTCCTCAGCTTCGACATGCACTCACGAACCAGTGCTCGCCCAATCCCCTGCTTTTGATATTCCGCAGTCACCGCGAGATGATGCAGGTACCCGCGCCTTCCATCATGCCCACACAAAACCGCGCCCACCACGCTCTCATCATGAATCGCCACCTGACTCAGCCCTGGGTTGTGCTGGAAGTAACAACTTAAATCTTCAACATTATCCGTCGCAGTCAGAATTAAACCTTCAATCCCCTCCCACAACGCCAGCACCTCAGACACATCTTCTGTCGTCATCGGTTGAATTGTCACAGAGTGGGACATCATGAACTCTTTTCGTTCACGTCAAGGAAGTCAACGGAGCAAGAACCATTGAACGCTTGGTCAAAAATCCGAAGGACAGATCGGAACATTCGTACTCGGAACGAATCGCGGGAGCGATGCCGCCTCACCAACGGAGCGACAATTCTGATTCGGGACATCGATTCACTCCAAGCTTCGGATCACTCCCACCAGTAGATGAATCACTTCCGCTTCAGTCGATTTCCGCGAGAACATCATTCCTCAGTTGATGGTGGGTCTGCGTCGCACTCTGTCTATTTTTTCAGTGAAGCACGTCAGGAAGTTGTCATTAGAACCAAATCCTCAACCCCACGACAGCACAAATGATGAAGGCAGCGCAGACAATCATCGCGATCATACAACCAGCAGGTGTCGGTGCCCTTTCTGCACCGACGACGGCGTGGTAGCGAACGAGTGATTGGAGGGCTGATTGGTCGTCTGGGTGACCGCATTCACAAGGGCCGATATCGGAGTATCTCAATTCAGCGCATTCTGGACAGCGACCGCAGCAGTCACAGTACGGGATGTCGCACGTCGGACATTGGTCGACTTTTGTGACGCGTTTACGACCACAGTTCAGGCATCGACCACATCCAAGGCAAGCAGCTCGTGTTGCAGCAACGATGGCATTGCAGCCGGGACATCGAATTAGCAACCGGTCAGACATGTATGTTCTTCGCAGACATGGCAGGCTGCTAATTTGAATATGAGAACACGCAGAATGAGACAGATTCATGGGTGGCCCGGCCGAGGTCGGCTGGGCCACCCTCAGAAAAGGTGTCAACCAAATCTGAAGATGCTTTAATCATCGAAAACACCACGCTATCCGCCTGCGACAGAAGAATCCCAAGGTGAGGCCACCTAAGCCCAGTAGGGAAAATGTCGATGGTTCGGGAACACTGCTGAGCCCTTGCAAATTTCTCGTCGAGGCTCCGTATTCTGTGGCCAACACGTCGTAACGAAATCCGCCATCGGTGAAAAATTTTGTCGTCAATAACGACGTCTGCACCGAGAACGTCACTGTTTTGTCATCGAGCACCCAGGGGACTTCCGTAATCACAGTTCCCCAGCCTCCCGAACCGGGGTCACCGCTACTGCCTGATCCGTTTCGAATTCGCAGCATCGAACCCGATAAATGAATTTCTGGGCCACGGATGATCGATGCATAGCGCACATCGCCGTAAATCATAAACTGAAATGCACTCTGCTGCCGGCCCACAGTATCGACGATCGTAAAATCGGGCACTCGATTAAATGTGATTGAAAAATCCGTCGTCCCATCGAAGTTTTGCTGGACACTTTGAGACACAAAAGTAAAGTCGCCATAAGCCAAACTGGTCATGGAAACGCAAACGACAACAGCAATCGCAACTCCAGCACATCTCATCATTCAAGCTCCCGAAGTGATAAGAGTCATGAATCGTAATCTCATGATGCATGATACTGACATGCTCCCAAGAGTTGAACCAGAGCGATAAGATTTTGGGTTGAGTAATTACGGCACGCAGGGCGGCCCGGCCGAGGTCGGCTGGGCGACGAAGGCACAAGTTGTTATTGCCATGTGCTTCCAGCCTCAAGAATCCGGTTTCAACAACTCTGAAACAATTCCTGCGGCAGACCTTCCCGAAATACTGGTCGACAATCAATTCGACTGATGCCATCTGACAGGCTCGGCACCATGGAGTGAATCTCTGGTCACGAAAGAAAGTCGAAGAGAAGCTTGACGATCTACACGAGAATCCGGTTCGTGCAGGGTTCGTTGAGTCGGCAACCGACTGGCTCTGGAGTTCGGCTCGCTGGTATCGACAGCGACGAACAGTTGTGGCTCCCTTCAAATGGCCTCCGGGACTGGAAACGGATGATGATTTCGTCGTCGTTTAAAGTTAGAATCCGGACAGTGAAGCATCTTGTTGCTACACAACCCTGCCGATCTCGACCGGACCACCCAGCGTGGCATAAGAGATGCCCGGAGCATCTATCAGCAAGAGGGGCTTTACGATGCTTACATCCGGCAGCAGTTGCAGGAATTGATACGCCTAAACAAGCAATCACACCCTGAATTGTTCGGCAAGAAACCGGGAGGATAAGCTCATGATTGACAGTTTGATAACTCAGATAGAGACCGAATTAACGAACCAGAAGAACGGCTACGTCGAACGTGTGGAAGACCTGCTTGGTCAGGTTGCCACTTTGAACGATCCCGACTGCATCGGAAAGCTGCTCCCGTTCTTCGAGGATGATGCCGAATACGATGAGTTGATGTTCTCAATCATCCATTCCATCGAGAATTTCGATGATGCGACGTATGTTCGTGAAATCGGCAACCACCTTGGCGATTTCTTCGGACATTCACCACGATGGGCGGTTATCGTTCACATGCGGATTCTGAACTCGGCACCAACATTGACAGCATATTCAGAGCAAATCAAGAGTCTTACCGACCAAGAGCGGCTGACGGTTCGAAACGTGCTGCAAGCCGTTCGTCAGAAGGACGCTAAGTTCTACTCGGCTTGTGACTCGCTCATTGCTACACTGTAACGCAGGGTCGCTCGGTCGACGTCGGCTGGGTGCTGAAGGCACAAGATGTTTTCACCATCTGCTTCCAGGCTCAAGAATCCGTTTTCAACAACTCTGAAACAATTCCTGCGGCAGACCTTCTCGAAATGCTGGCCGACTATCGATTCGACTGATGCCATCTGTCAAGCTCGGTATGATAGTGGGAATTTCTGGTCACAAATGAAAGTCGAAGAGAAGCTTGACGATCGACACGAGAATCCAGTCCGGGCAGGGTTCGATGAGTCGGCAACCGACTGGCCCTGGAGTTCGGCTCGCTGGTATCTACAACGACGAACAGTTGGGGTTCCGATCCAATGGCCACCGGGACTGGAAACGAGTGATGATTTTGTCGTCGGATAATGTTAGAAACCAAACAGCGAAGCATCTTGTTGCTACGCAACCCAGCAGATCCCGGTCGGACCACCCAGCGTTTCCCACCCCATCAATGGGAGTCGACGAGTTTTGAAATCTGCTACCATTTGGATCATGGCTTGGAGGAGGTTCTCCAAGTCCAGAAGAAACATATCTCTCAAATTTCAACCACAGGTCCGAAATATGAATGCCACTGCATTTTCCCGAATTGCCGAGTCGCTCCGGCAGTATCGTCGGGCAGAGTTAAAGGACTTTGCTGCAGATGTTGGTGGAAATCCAATTGATGACTTATACGTTGATCCACTCCCTGGAAATGCAGTGCTTTCGACGGTCCTCGCCGGAAACACCACTTTTTTAACTGGCCGAAAAGGCACAGGAAAGAGCACTGTTTTTGCAAAAGCTCAATCCGAAATTCGCAAGCGCTCCGACCTTATATCCATCTATATTGACGTCAAGAGTTTACACGAATTGGCTGTAGGTAATCAGCCCGTTGTTTTCGATCAGAAAATGCAAGACGTTGATCCCGCAATTTTACGAGCACATCAGTTGAAGAAGCACTTCCTTGGCGAAGTGATAAGACAGCTGATATCTGAGCTCGAAAAAGCCTCTGAGTCGATGACACTGATTGATCGATGGATTGGTCGGAAGCGAGGTTATAAAGACCTGATCAAGGAACTCATGGATATCGCCGAGCGGGTAAGCAAATGCGAGATGCATGCGGAAGAACTGCCAGTACTTCGCGAAATCTCCGCGAAAGCGAAGAGACGTAGTGAAACTGAGAAGCAGAAAGAGAAATCCACACGAGTTTCAGCAAGTGCATCCGTGAATCCCTTCGGAATTGGTGGCGAGGTCAATGGCGAATTGGGGAGCTCGGATTTCGCGAAGACATTAGATGACAAGGAACTCTACCACGAATACTCCGACGTTGTTTTGAAGACTTTTCCTTTCACCAAGCTGATCGGTGAAATCATCGATTTGCTTGATGAGGCAAAACTACTCCGTTTGGTCGTGTTTTTCGACGATTTCTCAGAATTGGAATGGGTTAGCCAACGACTGTTCGTGGACGTGATTCTCTCACCGTTGAACAACGCAACGAATGAGCGAATCAAATTAAAGATCGCTGGCTACCCAGGCCGCGTTTACTACGGACGCATTGACCCTGGCAAAGTTGACACGATGTGTCTCGACTTCTCGCAACTTTACAAGTCGAATGAACTCCAAACCGCCGAAGCGAATGCTATTGATTACACGCGTCGATTGCTCGAAAAACGATTCGCGGCGTTCGGTCAGGATGTCACGCACTATTTTGATCCATCTGCAGACGCGACCGAGCTATTCAAATTGCTGTTTCATGCGTCGACCAATGCACCTCGTTTGCTAGGTTATGTCTTGTACTACTGCTATTTGGATCGAGTTTCACGTGGACTCGGCATTACTGCAGCAAGTATACGTCTTGCATCAAACAAGTACTATTCATCTATTGTCGCACAATATTTTGACCGAGCGGGTCGATTCGCGCTGGAACCTTTCGAGCGAAAACTTGACAGGCACAATCAACAAAGGTTGCTAAAAACGCTGTTGACAGAGTCCACAGATTTGAAGAAGCGGATTTATCGAGGAGAAGTTGGCGGATCCTACTTTTCCAAGCTTGGGGGTAACCCTCCAGTTAGTCATTTTTATATTGATCCAAAACTCGAAAGCGTACTCTCCTCGTTGGAATTTAACTTTCTGGTTACAAAGTATTCAGACACGAGAGACAAGAACGGACGCGACGTATCCGTATTCGCATTCTTTTATGGTCTGGCGGAAGCGGAGAAATTCGCCTGGGGATATCCGCCGGGGCGAGATTACCGAAACTACTTCGTCCAGCGTTGCTTCGATTACAACCGAGTCATACATCAATTCTTGTCGAAAACCACAACAATCCGTTGTGATGAATGCGGTGCATGTTTTTCGATGGACGACGAAGAGAAGATTGCATTCTACCGTTGGAAATGCCCGGAATGTCAGTCTGGTATTTGCTCAGTCGTGCAACTTAGCGACGACTTTGAATCCGAAGTAGCGAAACTAGACGAGGCGTTAATGCTCGAAGAAGTCGAACTGGAGATCCTAAACGTATTAGAAGAGGCCGATGACTGGATGCGGGCGGGAGAAATCTCGCTGCTAATCGACGGCACATATCAATTAGTCGGGCATCGCACAAGCAAACTACAGGACCAAGACCTCGTGCACAAGGAGATGATAGATGGACACCGGAGGAGTCAAATCTCGCAGAAAGCTAAAGACATCTACTTTGCGTAGTCGAGGCGTTGCGCACGTACAAACTGCCAACATAACGACGTAGAGTGGGACAAATCGTGGGAGCGATGCAGTCCCGCCATTGGAGCGAAAATTCCGATTTAGGTGATCTATTCGCCCCAAGTGCTCATTTCCATCTGTACTTTGACCAACACCGTCTCAATCAATTTCTGTAGAACAAAACTCCTTGTTCAATAGTGGGTGTGCGTCGTCGTTCCTTATCCCACCCTAAATCTAGGTAGTACAGATTAAGACAGCATTAACGCAGAGGGTGTCGCTTCAACTCTAAGCGACTCAATCAACGAGTGTTGAGACACGAAAAAACCCTGAGCGTGGATCACGCTCAGGGTTGAGTTTTTTTGAGTCGATTGAATTTGCCCCGGGTGAGTCACCCGGGGCAAACTTGATAGCTGACTCAGCTTCGTTCGTTCACGGGCGACTTAGTAGAGGTCGCTGTCGTGTCCGCCGCTTTTTTTGTCGTCCTTTGGCTTGTCGGCGATGAGGGCATCGCTGGTCAGCAGCAGTGTTGAAACACTGGAGGAGTTCTGGAGGGCGGTGCGGGTCACTTTCACAGGATCGATGACACCAGCTTTGACGAGGTCTTCGTAGGTGTCGGTCGCTGCGTTATAGCCTTCGTTTCCGCTCAGGTTGGAAACCTTCTCGCAGATCACGCTGCCGTCCATGCCGGCGTTGTTGGAGATCTGTGTCAGTGGAGCACGGCATGCACGACGAATGATGTTGTAACCAACTTCTTCGTCGTGTGAGAGTTTGCCAGGGTCGACGCTGGCTGACGCACGCAGCAGAGCCACTCCACCGCCTGGAAGAATTCCTTCTTCGACAGCAGCGCGGGTCGCATGCAGAGCATCTTCAACGCGAGCCTTCTTCTCTTTCATTTCTGATTCGGTCGCTGCTCCGACGTTCACTTGAGCGACACCACCGGAGAGCTTTGCGATTCGCTCTTCCAGTTTTTCGCTGTCGTAATCACTGGTGGAGTTTGCGAGCTCAGCGCGGATCTGATCGATACGGGCTTTGATGTCGGCAGTCTTTCCAGCGCCTTCGATCAGAGTCGTATTGTCTTTGTCGATGACAACTTTCTTGACGCGACCCAAGTCGGACAACTGAAGGTTGTCGAGTTTGATTCCGAGATCTTCGAAGATCGCCTGTCCGCCACACATGATGGCGATGTCCTGAAGCATGGCTTTACGACGATCGCCGTATCCAGGAGCTTTGACAGCTGCGATTTTGAAGGTTCCGCGAAGCTTGTTGATGACGAGTGTCGCGAGTGCTTCACCTTCAACGTCTTCAGCGATGATCAGCAGCGGCTTGCCGGAGTTAACGACCTTTTCCAGGATTGGAACGAGGTCTTTGATGTTGCTGATTTTCTTTTCGTGGACGAGCACGTAAGCGTCTTCGAGAACGCATTCCATGCTTTGTGAGTCGGTCACGAAGTAAGGAGAGAGGTAACCGCGATCGAACTGCATTCCCTCGACAACTTCGAAATCTGTGGAGAGGCTTTTGCCTTCTTCAACGGTGATGACACCGTCTTTTCCAACAGCTTCCATGGCGTCGGCGAGAATCTTGCCGATGGTGTCGTCACCATTGGCAGCGACGGTTCCGACCTGAGCGATGGCTTTCTTGTCGCGGCAAGGGATCGCCATTTCGCGAAGCTTTTCGGTGATCTGCTCGACAGCCTTTTCCATTCCACGCTTCATTTCGAGCGGGCTGACACCAGCGACGACGGCTTTGAGACCTTCGTTGTAGATCGCTTCGGCCATGATGGTGGCGGTTGTCGTTCCGTCTCCGGCGACGTCTGAAGTCTTGCTGGCGACTTCACGGACCATGCGGGCTCCCATGTCTTCGAACTTGTCAGCAAGTTCGATTTCCCGGGCGACGGTCACACCGTCTTTGGTCACAGTCGGCGAACCGAAGCTTTTTTCCAAAATGACGTTTCGCCCTTTTGGTCCCAGCGTCACGCGAACAGCTTTTGCCAGCTTGCTGACTCCGCGTCGCATGGCTTCCTGTGCTTCCTGATCGAAAGCAATCATCTTGGCCATGTTATTCTCCTCACAGAGTTTGAGAGATCTGTTCAAAAAGTTGAAATTTAATTCCTGGCGAAGTTCTGACGTTGAGCTGCCGGGCTGTCTGTTGTGGCGATGATACTGAGATCATCAAATGCTCCGGCCTGCCAAAACTCCTTCCAACAGCTGCTAGTAGGTCGCGAGAATATCGCTCTCACGCAGCAAGAGGTACTCTTCGTCGCCGACTTTGATTTCGTCGCCAGCGTAAGAGCTGAAGATCACTCGATCTCCTTCTTTGACTGTCAGCGGAACTTTCTCGCCATCGTCACGGGTATGCCCATCGCCGATTGCGACCACTTCGCCTCGTTGTGGTTTGTCTTTTGCGGAATCAGGAAGAACGATTCCACCTGCGGTTGTGTCCTCAGCAACCTGTCTTTTCAGCACAACTTTGTCGCCCAGCGGGACAATTTTCGTTCCGCCTGTCGATTTGGCCTTCTTCGCCATGAATGACCACTCCCATGATGGATGTCTAATTGCTTGTGCGGTGAGTCACCACGAAATGCTGTGCTCTCTCAACACACACTGTTCCTTAGTTTCCCCTCCCTGCTACAAATGGCGTGCCAAGACTCACAGTTCGACATATCACATTGTTGACAAAAGAGATACGCGATTCACTCATTTTTCGAACGCGCGATTTTGGCGGGGAAAGACTTGCCATCACAGCTTGTGCTGTCAAACTGGCAGCATGTGGTTCGGTCAATTTGAGATTTGCCATTTTTTGCCGGACTGTCAGATTTGATGAGTCCGAAACACGTCGATTTTCGTAAGCGAAGCTGACATTCCGGTGTGGGAATGAGTTCTGCATCCTCACTGAGGACAACGTTGGCCGGAGAGGTGGAGAGCATTCTTGACTCGACACAACGTTACTGATTCCGATTCAGGAGATTCTCGGATGAATTCCGCTATTGTGAGATTTCTGATCGCTGCGTTTGTGCTCGCCACTGCGTCACTTGGTGGCGCGAACACGACTTTCGCAGACGAAAAAGCAACGCCGAGCGTGATGGTCGACGCGAATGTCGTCGCCGACATCGTTGACTCGTGCGAAAATGGGTCGTTGCTTTTCAGTCAAGGTGATTGCCTGGCTGTTCGCTGTTACACAAACAGCCCGTATACGCATGTTGGTATCGTCATAGAAGAAGGTGATCAGAAGATCGCTTATGACAGTATGAATGGAGTCGGCGTCCGGAAGATGAGTCTCGAAGACTATCTGACGACTCAAGCTCCGGACACGGTGCACGTTTTTCATCCCATCCGCAAACTCACTGCGTCAGAAGCCGCAGAACTCAAGGGACATCTGGAATCACAGCTCGGTCGACCGTATTCGGTGAAACATCACATCACGGGAAAACGCAATGCCGGCCTTCACTGTTCTGAATACGTGACGGATGCTCTCGTCTCCATTGACTGGCTGAAAGTCAGCAATCCTCCGAGAGTTTCCCCAGCGAGCCTCGCTGAAGGAATCGAACTCAACGCGATCTATCTGGTTGGCCCGGTCTATGAAGTTCCCGGTGAGATTGAGCCCATTCCTGAACCAGATGGAGTCTGCGAGCGAATCTGGGTCGACGTGAAGTTATGCACGCTTCAATGTTGCTCGAAGCTGTCCGGCTGGATTCTCTGCCGGTAGGCGTCTTACTTGTCTACTGAGTATCCACAGAACTGTCAGGCTTCACGGACTTGACGCTGAGCGAACACTCTCTGCAGTGGAGCGAATGGGATCATTAGCGCGATCCAGACAATTCCCAAGACAGCGACGTAGTGCATCGGCAAGAGCACCGGCACGAGGAATCTGCCTTCGACGGACCATGTCGCGCCGATGGCGATTGCGTTAATCGCAAGCAAGGCCAAGCAAACTCTTCCGCTCGAAGTCCAGAGTGCTGGCCAGATCCCGAGCAGAAACAGGCACAGGATGACTGCCTCTGTCAGGTTTCTCGGCCGAAACTCCTCTTTGATCTTCATCGGAATCAGAGCGATCGCACGACCCGGTTGATGGAAGATCCATTCTTTCGCTTGTGTTCGACTCCACTTTGCTTTGGCGACTTCTCTTTCGACTGGCGTCTGATCATCGCTGACGACTTCATCGAAGAATCCGGAGTGCTCAAGGTTTCGCCAGACACCGCCGGATTCCCAAACTTCATCGCCAAACGACGCGGAAAGTTGAACGAGCCCTTGAGTTCCCATGGGCATGAATTCTCCTGTGACTGCGATATTTCGAACGCACCAGGGAACGATGGCGAGAAGCACTCCAGACATCGCACAGGCGACCAGCAGGGCAGACCGCTTTGCTGAGAATCCCAGACGCATCCAGATGAGCAGGAGGAGCAGACAGATTCCCGGAAGCCAGAGAATCATCAGCGTCCTGACCAGCACGGCGAACCCAATGAGCAGACCGATGGCAACGGAAAAGAGAATGTCATCGATGCGGGATCGAAATTTGTGGAAGCGTAACTTCAGGATCACGACGCAAATCAATGAGACGAAAAACATCGCCATGGCTTCAGTCAGAATGGCCCGTCCGTAGAGTCGCGTGCGAACATCGACTCCTAGAAACAGGATGATCGAGAGCCCCGCAGCGGTCATTCCGAAATCCTGCCGCACACACACCGCCAACAATGCCCCCGTCGCTGCGACGAATGCTGCGTCCAGAATACGCGTCCCCCAAAATTGTCGACCAACCAACCGGTTGATGTAGCTGATGGCCCATGGATAGAACGGAGGTCTCGTCGTACTGATCTCGCTTTCCCGATGAGGGAGCCGAAATCGTTCGCTAGTTTGGGCTGCGACGTCATATGGCTCTCGGAATTCCGGGTCGTTGAGATCGACTCGAAACCCGCGTCCGTGTGCAAGTTCCCAACCCAATGAATCGTAGTCGACTTCATCGCCGGAAGTTGAAGGAGGGATGTTCAGATCAAATTTGAACTGATAATAAGCGATCAGTGTTGCCCACATGATCACGAAGACCGCTCCGCCAAACAACCAGTTGGACTGACCGAGACTTATTCGAGTCGGCCTTTCGATCTGATCATCGACCACTCGAGTTTCCTCGTTCGAGAATGCAACGCAATGAATGATTGAATGCTGAGTTCGATTCGACCACGACGCGTGTTCCGCCCATGGCTCCCACGATTCTGCCTAGCTGATGTTGAAACTGTTCGAACTCTGCCAGATACCCGGACCGAATGGCATCGACGACTGCAATCTGATCGCCTCCACCTTCGAGATCCCGAAACATGACACTCCCTTCGAATGGGAACGTTGCTTCGGCGGGGTCGATCACCTGAACAAGCCGCACATCACACTTAAGTTGTCGAAGCCTCGCAAGAATTCGATTCAGCGAATTGAGATCCCCGAAAGCATCCGTCAACAGAATCACAACGGACTGTCGGCTAATGCGCTCGACCGCTTTTCCTAAGCCGATCCAGTTTTCGTCATCTTCAGAATTCTGATCGCTGCTACCTGTAGCTGACTCCAGAATGTCCTCAAGTGCATCAAACCCTCGCTGTAAGCCAGCACGTCCGAAGATTGAGCCAAGATGCTGTTCTCCGTCGAATGTCATCAGCCGTGACACGTCACGCTGCTCCGACGTGACCCACATTAATGCAGCAGCCAGAGTGATTGCATATTCAAGCTTTGACATCTCCGAGCTCTGCGAGCAATACGTCATCGAGCCACTGTTGTCGATCACAATCGACACTGCCAGTTGATTCTCGTCCTCGAACTGCCGGACATAATATCGGTCACGTCGACCCGAGAGCTTCCAATCCAGAAATCGGACATCATCTCCGGGGGAATAGTCTCGGTGTTCGGCGAAGTCGACGGAGAATCCTCGATCCTGTCCGCGATGACTCCCGCTGAGAAGTCCCTCGACGACGATTTTCGTCCGCAGCTTCAGCGACTCGATTCCTGAAAGCGTCTCGGGAGTGATTCGTCGCTGTTCCATTTGAGTCTTCTTTTGAAGCCACTCAAAGCTTCGTGATTGAGAAGTCTTTCACACCGTTGAGGAGTCACAAGCCATTACAAGACGAAAGATGCGACCGGAAGCGAAAGCAATCAAGTTCTCAGCGTTCTGATTTCGAGAGATATTTTTGAAAGACTTTCTGAACCGGCCCCTGCGTCGGTGGCGGAACTTGTTCGATCAGTTGGGCCAGAACGTCGTCGATGCTGACTCCATCTGCTTCGGCGTTGTAGCTGAGGACGATTCGGTGCCGCATAACCGGCCTGAAGACTGCTTGAATATTCTCATACGAAGCAAAACTCTGACCGTGAATCGCAGCGTGCCCTTTGGCTGCTGCTACGAGACACTCCGAACCTCTGGGACCTGCTCCCCATTGAATGTAGTTTTGCGTGGCGGAGACAGCTTCTGCGTTTGATGGTCGCGAAGCACGGACGAGTGCGATCGCATAGCGGACGTCGTGATCGGCGATCGGCATCGCATCGACTGTCTCGGCGAACCTTAGAAGATCTTCAGTCGAGAGCACCTGCTTGAGATGGACGGCCTTTCGTCGCGACTGCTGACGAACGATTTCCAGCTCCTCGTTCTCGCTGGGATAGTCGACTCGAATCTCCATCATGAATCGATCGAGTTGAGCCTCGGGAAGTGGATAAGTCCCTTCCTGTTCGATTGGGTTCTGTGTCGCCAGCACAAAAAACGGCGAGGGAAGAAGATGTTTGTGTCCCCCCGCTGTGACCTGCCGCTCCTGCATTGCTTCGAGTAGAGCGGCTTGTGTTTTCGGAGGAGTTCGATTGATCTCGTCGGCGAGGACGACTTGGGCGAAAATCGGTCCTTCGATGAATCGAAATTCGCGGTGTCCGGTTTCCCGATCTTCTTGAAGAACTTCAGTCCCGGTGATATCAGCTGGCATTAAGTCGGGGGTGAATTGAACGCGATTAAAAGTCAGCCCGAGTGTCTCGGCTAACGCTTTCACAACGAGCGTTTTCGCCAGCCCGGGGACGCCGACGAGAAGCGAGTGCCCCCCGCATAGAATCGAGAGCAGAATCTGGTCGATGACCTCACTTTGCCCAACGACAACCTGCCGCAGTTCGTCCCGAAGTTCACTCATTGACTCGCGCAGCGACACCAAAGAATCGAAAGTCGCTGAATCGGGCTGTTCTGCAGGCATTTGAAATCCATCGTCGATGAATTGAAACGAATCGGCTTCAGCGAGAGTCAATCTACTGTTCACTTCGACAATCGAATTCGGAAACTGCCTCTCGAATTCTGGGAGTTCCCGGTCAGTTCACAACCGGGCTGTCTGAATTCTCGCTCCGTAGAGCATGGTCCATTGACGACCTTCTCGCAAGGTGCCAGACTCCTCGAAGGGCATTATTGTCGTCGATCAAAACCGCAAAACACAATGCTGTTTGAGTACCAACGACAGCCCCTGACTGCCACAATTTTCCACCCGACGAATCACCACAACTCAACACAATTCGGCTTGTAAACCTTCCATATGTTGGGGCACTATTGATCATTGGGATAACCAATTGATCACATCCTCCAAGTGCTGCAACCGTCAATCCGAGTAGCGATCACAATCAGACTGGACTGAAGCAATGGCGAAAATTTGCCCCTATCTCCTTGTTCTTGTTTGTTCGGTTGCTGTAGGTGAAAACTGGCCGCAATGGCGGGGACCTCAGAACGACGGGGTTTCAACAGCGACCGGTATTCCAATGGAGTGGTCACAGACGGAAAACGTCGTGTGGCGTACTCCTCTTCCCGGTCCGGCTGGAGCAACTCCAGTCGTTTGGGATGACAAAATCTTCGTCAGCTCGATTGAAGGCAACGATCTCGTTTTGCTCGGACTCTCGACAGACGGAGAGATTCTTTGGAAGCGCAAGGTTGGAACTGGTAACAAAGATGCTCGAGGAGGAGAGGGGAACTCAGCATCGCCCTCCCCTTGTACTGACGGCGAACTGGTCTGGATCTTCTTCGGGACCGGACACCTCGCATGCTTCACAGTCGATGGTGAACCGGTCTGGGACTTCAACGTTCAGGATCGTTATGGCAGGTTTGATATCCAGTTCGGAATGACATCAACGCCCGTTCTGCACGATGACGCACTCTTCCTGCAACTGATCCACGGGACAATGCGTGACGACTACACCGTCGGCAAGATCATCAAACTCAACAAAAGAACCGGTGAGGAAATCTGGGCTGTCGATCGTCCCAGCGATGCAAAATTTGAATGCAAGCACTCTTACGCGTCACCGTTTCTGTATGACGACGGAGAGACACAGTTCCTGGTCACTCATGGAGCTGACTACACAGCTGGTCACAGCCTCGAAGATGGAAAAGAGCTTTGGAGATTTGAGGGACTGAACGGCCCGTCACCCTACAACACTGGCAAATTCGACCCAACGTTCCGATTCGTTTCATCCCCCGGCATCAGCAACGGCTCGATTGTGATTCCCACTGCGAAAGCGGGTCCGACAATTGCCTTGAAAGTGTCAGACGCGCTGCAGGGCGATGTCACCGAAGAACCCGCAGCCTTGCGATGGTTTCTCGACAAGACGCCGGATGTTTCCATTCCGCTGATTCACGATGGCCTCGTCTATTTCTTCCGCAAAGACGGTCGAGTTTTCTGTTGCGACTTGGAAACCGGCAAAGAGCACTACTACGAACGCACGCATACCGCTCAGCATCGATCCAGCCCCATCTACGTGGATGGACATTTGATCTGGTGTGCGAAAGATGGACATTGTACGGTCCTCAAAGCTGGTCCGGAATTCGAGATCGTTTCGGAGATCGAGATGAACGAACCGATCACAGCCTCCCCGATTGTCGCCAATGGAACTCTTTATTTGCGGACGTACGACGCCCTTTATGCAATCAGGTCGCGTGATTCACAGTAACTGCGTACTCAAATCATCAACCTGATTCGACTTTCTATGACTGACTGTTCCGTGCAACTCGACTCAAAATCCGAGTGCGACCACCATTCTCACTCTGCAAGCGATCAGACGCGTCGACTGTCCGTGACGATGTCTCTGGTTTTCATCTACTTCCTTGCAGAGCTGTTTGGAGGTCTGTGGACCGGGTCACTTGCGCTGCTTGCAGATGCGGGGCATATGTTTTCGGACATGACCGCTCTGGCCATCAGCCTGTTCGCAGCTTGGATGGTGAGTCGAACCTCAACCGCTCAGCAGACATTTGGTCATCTGAGAGCCGAGATTCTCGCAGCGGCATTTAATGGATCGCTGCTGTTCCTCGTGGCGGGCGGCATTATGCACGAAGCCTGGGAACGATTCATGGACCCGCAACCGATTCTCGGTGGCCCGATGCTTTGGATCGCAATCGGGGGTCTCGTCGTCAATCTCATTTCACTCAAAGTTCTTCATGGCGGACACACGCACGATCTCAACATGCGAGGAGCATGGCTGCACGTGATGGGAGACACTCTCGGTAGTGTCGCGGTGATCCTGGCAGCTGTCCTCATCTACTTCTTTCAATGGAACTGGGTCGACCCACTGATTTCGGTCATTGTCTGCCTGCTGATCCTCGTCTCATCATGGAATCTCGTTCGTGAAGCAATCCGAGTGCTGATGGAATACGCTCCCAATGATATCGACGTGAGCGATATAGAATCTCATTTGCAGTCACTTTCGAATATCCACGGCGTCCACTGTCTTCATGTCTGGACAATCTCAAGTGGCCTCACTGCCTTGTCAGCACACGTTGTTGTCGATTCTCAATGTTCGCATCGAGAAATGCTCCGCGAGATCACCGAGCTACTGAAGTCCCGATATCGGATTCACCACCTTACTCTCCAGATTGAATCCGTTGATGACCCGATCTGCAGTGAAAGCAGCCTCGTCGATTGCACCACAAATGGCAGATCGAACGGCAATTGAAGTCACCGTGGCGTATCCTCATCTTTAAAGACTGAGAACGAATTGCGAAGGAGATATTCTTCATTGTCAATTTGCTGATTTTGCAGCTTTCAGCAAATCTTTGTTCGCCCTGACGTGAGTCCGCTTCGATACGATCATCCTCCGAGCTGTATCAGTTGATACGTGCCTGTGAGGAATGCCCTGCTCACCCAATAAGAGCATTTTCTGATCTTGTATGCACGATCTCGCACGAGAAAGCTCAGCATCTTAATCTATGAAACAGTGCAAGCGAGTGCATAGGTAAGAGCAACTTGCTCTAGGTGGACGATCTGCGGCAGAAACTGGTCGATTCTTTCGTTTTTGGACCGCTTTCTGTACGGTTTGATGCAGCTTCGAGCAATCTTGACTCATGCGAATTTGCAAAAGAGAGCTTCACAAGCTCAGATAATATTCATTCGTGCCACGATCCATTGGATCGACGATTTCAACCAAGGAGAACGCCGTGAAGGCCATGCTGCTCACTGAATACAAACACCTCGAAGTCACCGAAATGCCTGAACCAGAAATCGGGGATCGTGACGTACTGGTTGAAGTTCGGGCTTGTGGAATCTGCGGAAGTGATATCCACGGATACGATGGCAGCAGCGGCAGGCGCATTCCGCCGCTAATCATGGGGCATGAAGCAGCTGGCGTGATCACGAAACTCGGACCGGAAGTCGAAGGATTCAACATCGGCGATCGTGTCACTTTCGACTCGACAGTTTCGTGCGGACAGTGCCAGTTCTGTCGATCAGGTTCCATCAACCTGTGTGACAACCGCACCGTGCTGGGTGTCTCTTGTGGAGAGTACCGTCGGCACGGTGCGTTTGCTCAATACGTCGCTGTTCCGCAAAACATCCTCTACAAGATTCCAGAGAACCTGCCATTCGAACACGCAGCGATGATCGAAGCGGTTTCCATCGCTGTGCATGCCGCAAATCGCACTCCAATCTCCCTCGGCGATACTGCATTGGTTGTCGGGAGTGGAATGATTGGCCTGTTGGTCATTCAAGCAATTCGACTCAAAGGCTGCGCGAAAGTCGTCGCTGTCGATCTCGATGACAATCGATTGAAGCTGGCGAAAGAACTCGGAGCAGACGTCACCATCAACGCTAAAGATGGCAACGTGGTCGAGCAGGTTCAGAACCTCACTCATGGAAAGGGCGCTGACGCGGCGATTGAAGTTGTCGGCGCATCTGCCACGATTGATACCGCCATTCAAGCCACACGTAAGGGCGGATCAATCACTCTCGTCGGAAATCTGGCTCCCAAAGTTGAAATGCCGCTGCAAGCCATTGTAACACGAGAGCTTTCGATTTATGGAAGCTGTGCCTCGAATGGCGAATACCCGGCATGTATCGATCTCCTCGAACGGGGTGACATTAAAGTCGAACCGCTCATCACAGCGAAAGCATCGCTGGAAGAAGGCCCCGGCTATTTCGATCGTCTCTATCAGGGAGAACCCGGAGCGATGAAAGTCATCATTCAACCCAACGGGGCTGAGTAATCGTTGATTCGGTGACCACGTCAGGACGAATTGCTCGAGCCCGTTGGCAATTTAGATTGTGCAACTGAATCTCAAAACAAAAGAAGCCGGAGGAATTTCCTCCGGCTTCTTCTTTACGCATTGATGTCACGACCGAAGTCGTGTGACATCATCGGAAATCAGGCAGCAGCGTGGCGGTCTGCGTATTCCGACATCAATTGCAGGAACTGACGTCGTCGCTGCTTACGGACGGTCAGCCCCCAAGCCACGATTCCAAGGACCAGCAAACCAATGCCGCCTGACATCAGGATGGTACGAAACTCGGAAATCCAGTCCATGGTTGACAATGCAACCACAAAACCGGCAACGGCTGCAAACACATGGGAAGTCATCTCAACACCTCTTCGAAGCAGTAGAATAAGAGAAAAATAAGGAGGGAATTCGGTCGAGCAAGGAGTGCTCGTCAGCAACATCAAGCGAACAGATCAATTCAATAGATCAACGTCTCTCTGTGCGAGGTTGCTGAAGCTGTGTATTAAAAGCTCTATGGTGATATACGTATTTCGCCCCGATTTATCCCAATCTTTTCCGGCACTTTCTCACAAGAGAACGGAAATTCTTAACTCTGAACATTCGAACATGAACGAATCAACATAGCTCCACACGTACCCTTCTCCCGACAGGAAACAGATCAACCGTGGTGAGCGCGTACCTTCAGCGCAACTGGTCGCGTTTACGGTTTCTCAAACCTTGCAAAAAACAGACTTCTTCCGAGCAATGCTTCGTTCGCAAATGCAAATTTGCGAAGTCACATCGGGAAGTTTTCTGGCATCAAAGAAGTTTCAACTGAATGAGTTGTTCGGGGCGAAAACTAACCCTGTTGCCGGGGAGCGATTCCGCCTTTGATCTCTTCGATCTTTTCATCAGGAGTGACCCCGAGAACAAGATCGAAGTTCGCGCTCAGCTCGCCAATTGTGGAGTCGGGAATCGGATTGAAGTCAACGAGAATGGATTCTCGCTGGAATGGATCACGGATCGCTCGGAAGAGACCATCTTGCTGATTTTGAGGATGGCCATTGATTAACAGCTGTGTGGTGAGTTCACGTTTGCCGTTTCGACTGACAGCAACATGAATGTGTGGTGTTCTGCCCGGATACGGAACCGGCTTAACGGTCCGGAAGTAGTACCGCCCGGTGGAATCCGTCAGAAACCGGCCGTAGCCCTGAAAGTTGGTGTCTCGGTTGGTTCCGTTGTCGCTTCCGGAGTGCAGATAGACTCCGTTGTTATCGACCTGCCAGATTTCGACAAAAGCATTACGCAGTGGCGACCCCGAGGGCGTCATCACTTTTCCGGTCAGGTGAACAATTTCACCAACTGCCGGTGTGATTGAGTTGTTCAAAACCAGCAGATCGTTGTCTGTATCAAGCGGAAGTTTATCCGGGTAGAAGGGACCTTCCGTCATCTTGGGAGTCTGGATCAGCTCTTCGGCGAAAGCACCGGGCTGCCAAAGACTTGGGAGACACAAGCCGCCGATTGAAAGGGAAGCTGTTTGGAGGAAGAAACGTCGATTCAATGAGGACGGCACACCAAACTCCATGTTGGGGGAAGGAAGCTTGTACCTGTCTTTGAACCCCGAATGATGCAGAAAGTTCCGATCACATTCGGTGAATTCGATTACAGACGGGTCAATTCCGCAATCTTCAAGGGGAGGGTCAAAACGTATCGACGGATTTCTGGTCATGCTCAGCAGAAATCGGCCGACTAATTTCCGATCAGGAGGATGGAAGATCGTCAAGAAAGCGGAAGTCGCAGTCCATCATAAGCGAGTTCAACATTCTCCGGAAGCTGAGAATTCGTCGTTTCATGATCCAGCGAATGCGAAATATGAGTCAGATAGGCAAATTTCGGGCGGATCTTTTCGATCACCTCAAGTGCCTGTTCGACATTAAAATGTGTCGGATGTGATTCGTACCGAATTGCGTCGAGCACGAGAAATTTGAGCCCTTCCAGAAGAGGCCAGGTCTCCGGCGGAATCTCGCTCACGTCTGTACAGAACGCGACGTCATTGATTCGATAGCCAAGAATCGGAAGCCGTCCATGAATCAATCGCAGCGGCTGGATTTTGAGGCCGCAAACCTCGATTGGGTCGAGACCAATGCGTTCGAATCGGAGTTTCGGCTTTGAGTGCCACGTCTTCGCGAGTTCCTCGTCGAAGGCATACGAAAACGAACGTCGGAGTGTCTTTTCGACAATCTCTTCACAGTGCAGCGGGACAGCCTTCTTACTCTTGAATCCAAAGATCCTCAGATCATCCAGCCCCATAATGTGATCAGCATGCGCGTGCGTGAACAGGACCGCTTCGATCATTTTGATCCGAGCTTGTACCAGTTGCTCGCGAAGCTCAGGCGGAGTGTCGATCAAAAATGATCCCTCAATGGTCTCCACCAGCACGCCCGTGCGAGTTCGCGTGTTCCGCGGGTCGGTCGATGTGCAGACCGCACAATCACACCCAATCATCGGGACCCCCATGCTTGTGCCGGTCCCCAGAAGTGTCATCCATGACTTTGATGCGTCAGTCATCATTCTCAGCTTCGCCAATCAACTCAGAAACACCATCCGCTGTCACAAGCAGCATTTTGTCCGTCAGCGGATGATCGGTTCTCTGGTAGTCGAGTTCAACCTGATGACGAATCTTACTGACGATCTCCGGACTCTTCATCGACACTGCAACAAACAAATCCCGACCCGGAACACCGACTGCGAGATCACTCTGTGCAACGTCGCGTAAACGCGTGAGAAACCGATCACTCAACAGACGGACTGTATTATAGGTGTCCGGCTTATCGGGAATCATCATCGTGGCGCCCCCTTCATCCGATTCGGCGACCGCCATTTTCATGGGTGATTCTTCGAAATAATCATCGAGGTTTTCGATCGCCATCGAATGCAGTTCATCAACGCTCAGATTCCACTGTTCGCGTAGATCAGTCCGGACATACCAGTAAGCATTGGCTTCATCGATCACATATAAAACGGCGAGTCCAGCAATCCACGGATTCCCGACGATCCCGGGAAGGTTCTTTCTCCAGGAGGATTCCGAATACAGAATCGGCATGATTCGATCGCGCACCACTTCCAGCGGCGGCGACGATTCGCTGTCACCCCAGCCCTGCACTTGTACAGCTGTCGTCAAAGCAGGCAGAAGTATCTTCTGGAAGTCTTCCGGGTGACTCAAATATGCACGATAGAAATTTGAGAGGCTCAAAATCGACGAACCGATTCGAATTTGAAAATCGTCGCTGAGCTCAATCTCAAGAAGCGGAAACTTGGACTGGGCCAGCTCCAATGCACGCTTGGCGAAGATTTCGGGCGGATCACTCGGTTCATCGGAGACTTCCAGCGAGTTCAGTACCATCCGTGCGAGGTTTTCGAGTTCCGGATCACGTTGCCCATCGTGAAGCAGTGTGATCACGAGCATGAGGCTCGGACGACGGATCGACCACATCGACCAGCTCCGCCAGTTTCTGGTCGCAAAAAGACCTTGCTTCCACCCCGTCGGCGTTTCCAGCGACGCGTCTCCGGAAAGTGCTTCGTCAGCATCAAACTCAAAATCGGCCCCTGCCCTCACTCCTCGAACTTTTGGAAACTGATCGACGATGTCGCGAAGTGCGGGAAACTGCCGCGATGTCTCTTCGTCAATCCAAATCGAATTGATCGCGAGAAAAGCATCAGTGTCTGGGGGACGTAACGCAAAGACTCCGTCGTTTTCATCCAGTTCCCACTGCGGCGGGTAGTACATCCGAAACCAGTTCGCAGGCCCCAGCAGCGTCGACCAATGTTGAGGGGGATTACTCAAAACCGATGATTCCCGTAGTTGGCGAGAAATCTTCAAACTGTCATTTATCGAGTTTCGACGACAGACACACTGCAACCGCTCGAATGAACGTGCCTGCCCGAATCGATGAAAAGGAACCGTCTTGTTTCAAGCAGACGGCTTTTGCCCCGACGAGGAAGCACTGACATAAATCATACGCAATTCGTGAAGTGCTTGTTCGAGAAGTTGCCCTTCTTCGTCGTCCAGTTGGCCTTCCGTCTTCTTCTCCAGAACTCCGAGAAGATCGATCAGGTGCTTTGCGATACGAAGATCTTTGCTCGGCTTGCCGTCCGGTCCGGGGATCATTCCCATCGCTGCGAATGCTTGCGTCGCGAACATCTGCACAAGTGTCGTGAACGTCGCTGGTGGAAAGTCTGCTTCGTCGATTTCATCTCCATCAGCAGCGGCCGCGCTTGCTTCAACTTCAGCGGTCTCATCTCGGCCAGCATCGAGTTTCGCATCCTCAGCTTTCACTCGATCTTTCCAATCCTCGTCAGAAACCACTTCGATCTGCGGCTTGTCGGTTTGAGGCTTATCAGAATCAGAAGGGTTTGACATGTCATCACTCTCAAGTTGTTCGCCGCTCGTGCGGCACAGGTTCAATGACTGGTGATTGCCAGTCGGCTGAGGGACTTCCGGATCGATCAGCGAGGATCGTCGCCTTGGCCTTCATTACTCACCGAAACGAGTAATCCCATTCGCGACCGGTGCATCTTCTCGCTGTTGGAATTCGCTGGCAGTTTACAGGATTGCGTTGACCGTCAGGTGTTCAAACACTCTCTGTTTCAGATTGCCTGAAAGCCAGCAAATTTCGCAACACGATTCATACAGGATAGAAGTCCAACACCTCACTCACAAGGAGGTTTGTTGATCGAGACGCTTGACCCGTCTCTCCTTACAAATCATTCTCGGTCGACTTTTCAATCATCACGTCAGAGACATTTCGCTCTCCTGGAAAGATGAACGGCTTCATGATTCACAAACTTCCCGCCGGACAGACGGTTTATGTTGGCTTCCTTGTTGCCAGCCAGTTTCTGATCAGTTCATTTGTGAGTGTCTCGCTCGCAGATGGCCCGCAAGACAATTCAGTCGAATCCGTCCGTCCTGTCCCTCCGCCAGGAATTGAGCTTTCGGAGGAACAACGTCAAGCACTGGCCACTCAGTTGTCAAAAGTCAAAGTAGCCTTCAGTGAGTTGCAAAGCTCTAAGAATACGCGGACTCAAGAACTTCTTCCCGACGTTGAAGTCTTAATTCGTGCTGTTCATGAAGCTTTATCGCTGAACTCATTCTATCAGGAACGAGACCTCAAGAACGCCCACCAGCTCCTCGATCTCGCATCCGAGCGCATTGTCGAACTTCAAAACGGAACCGCAAGTTGGACCACCGCCAAAGGACAGGTCATTCGCGGATTTCGCTCCGGTCTCGACGGAACTGTTCAGCCTTATGGGCTGGAAATCGCTGACAACTACGATACGCAGCACATTGTTCCGGCACGCTGCGATATCTGGTTTCACGGTCGCGGAGAACGATCACTGGAATTGCAGTTCCTCTCTCAACGCCTTCGACAACCGGGACAATATCCTCCGGAAACCGGAATCGTTCTGCACCCGTTCGGACGTTACTCCAATGCGTTCAAGTTCGCTGGAGAGGTCGATGTCCTTGAGGCTCTCGAACATGTCAAACAAGAATACTCCATCGACCCCGACCGGATTTCTGTTCGAGGTTTCTCCATGGGAGGAGCAGCTTGCTGGCAATTCGCAGTCCATTACGCTGACCAATGGTTCGCTGCCAATCCCGGAGCTGGCTTCTCAGAAACGCCAGACTTTCTCAAGACCTTTCAAGGGGAAACGCTAAATCCACCCTGGTATGAAGAGAAGCTTTGGAGAATGTACGACTGTAACCTCGTCGCGAAAAATCTCATGCAGGTTCCGACGATTGCTTACAGCGGTGAGATCGATCGACAAAAGCAAGCGGCAGACATCATGGAAGCGGCTTGCGAAGCGGTCGGGATCGATCTTGTTCACGTGATCGGACCGGACACCGAGCACAAGATTCATCCGGACTCCAACCAATTGATGCGCGTCGCTCTGGATTCACTTGCTGAACATGGACGGGAACGATTTCCCAATCAGGTGCATTTGACAACATATACGTTGAAGTACAACCGCATGGGGTGGCTCTCTTTGCTTGGACTGAAGGAGCACTGGGAAAAGAGCACGATCGACGGGCAGTACGAAATCGACAGCAAACAGAATGCGTCGCAGATCAACATCGAGACATCGGGAGTCACGGAGTTTCAAATCGACTTTCCGCCCGGATGGTCCCCGTTCCAACAGGGGAGCGAGGTCTCGATTGTCATTGATGGGCAATCCCTCCCAACGACTCACCCGCGATCCGACTGGTCGTTCTCAAGTTGCTATCGGCTTGACGGCGATCAATGGACGAACGTCACACCCGATGAAACTTCTTCTGCTAAACATTCGACAACCATCAGCAAACAACCCGGACTGCAAGGCCCCATCGACGATGCCTTCATGAGTCCATTCCTGTTCGTCCTGCCAACCGGAACGGATGAGAACGCGTCGGTCGAAGAGTGGGTGAAAGAAGAATCAGAACATGCGATTCACGAATGGCGAAGACAGATGCGTGGGGATGTTCGAATTCGGAAAGATGTCGACGTCACCGAAGAAGACTACGCTCAGTACAACCTCATTCTCTGGGGAACGCCAAATTCAAATTCCCTCATCAGCGAGTTGATGCCGCAACTTCCGATCGGATGGGGAGAGTCAGGAATTCAGATCGGCGACGAAAGCTACGCCGCAGCTGAACACGCACTGACGATGATTGCCCCCAATCCGAAGAACCCCAGCAGATACATCGTCTTGAACAGTGGATTCACGTATCGGGAATACGACTATCTCAACAATGCCCGTCAAACTCCGAAACTCCCGGACTGGGCTGTGATCGATACACGTACGAAGCCGAATGCACGCTGGCCGGGACAAATTGTCGCTGCTGACTTTTTCGACGAACAGTGGTCATTGAAGAAAGGCGACTAAGTCCCTCGATCTAAATGCTTAGTTATTCACGAGGAAGTCGTGACAGTGCAGAGTTATTCACGAGGCAGTCGTGAAAGCGCTTCATCGCTTCCAACGACAACGAGAATGTCCTCAGCCTGCAAAGCTTCATCGGGACGAGGAAAGACTGTTCGGAATTTCTTCTCTTCACCTTCCTCCGTCGATGAAGAAATGAGTCGGCGGATGACAACCAGGTTAACGTGATACTTATTACGAAGCGCGAGTTCAGCGATCGTCTTTCCTTGAAACTGCTTCGGAACAGGAAACTCCAGGAGAGTGAACTGGTCTGCCAGCTGAATGAAATCAATCAGCTGCGGGTTGGCAAGTTGCCGAGCGAGATGTTCGCCAGCTTGCTGTTCCGGCTGAATGACGCGGTCCGCTCCGATCTTCTTGAAGATCTCTGCATGGAACGTCGTTTGCGCTCGACAGATCACTTCGGGAATTCCGAATTGCTTGGCGATGACGGTCGCGAGCAGAGCTGCTTCAAATTGCTCGCCGATCGCTACCACGCACACATCGACTTTGTCGATTTCCTGGCTTTGAAGGACAGCTTGATCGGTCCCATCCGCACGGACGGCGAGATCGACGAAGTCTTTCACTTCGTTGACGAGCCTCCCGTCGCGGTCGAGAGCAATCACCTGCACACCTGAGGCAGCCAGATCTTTCGCCAGCGCCATTCCAAATCGTCCGAGTCCAATGACGGCTGCTTTTCGCATCGCAGTTGCTTTCTACTCTTTAAACCAATTGGTGTGTTGGGGTCTCGCCTGAACTCAGATTTAATTGTTCGCTGAACGTCGATAAGTACTGAGTGCTTTAACCTAAAGTCACCCGCTCGACGGGATAGTCGTATCGTGCACTCTTACCCTCACCAGCGAGTGCGAGGAGTAACGTAAGCGGTCCAATTCGGCCGAGAAACATTGCGACGACAATGACGAATCGCGACGGATAAGACAGCGACTGGGTAGTTGAAGTGACTTCCCCGTATTCCCCTGTCACGGTTGTCGAGACTCCCACCGTCCCGACGGCACTGGTCGCTTCGAACAGGTGATCCAGGAACAATTCCGGTTTGCGTTCAAAGATCACCAGCAAGATTGTTGCTGTCATGACCGTCAGCATGAACACAAAGACAATCACGAGAGCGCGATTCACAGTTGTCGAGGAGAGAGTTCTGCCGAACGCTTCGACCTTCTCTCGTCCGCGCAGCACGGTCAGCAACCCGACGACTGCGACCGCAAAGACGATCGTTTTGATTCCGCCGCCAGTAGATCCAGGAGAAGCTCCGATAATCATCAGCAGAACGGCGATCAGCTTCGTGGATGTTTGAAGTTCCCCCAAATCGACCGTATTGAAACCAGCTGTTCGAAACGTCACCGATTGAAACCAGGCATCAGCCACAGAGAAACTTTCATCGGAAATGCTGCCTGTTCTTTCAAGAAGCAAAATCATCACCGTGCCGCCGAAGAGCAGCCAGAATGTCGTCCCGACAACTAACTTCGTATCCAGCCGCAGCCGAATTGGTGGTTGTGTGGGACGATTGATTCCGTTCTTCCTAACCCGACGCAACTTGGAAGCTCCCACAGCGACAAGGTTGTAAAGAATGGAAAATCCGAGACCGCCGACGATGATCAACGTACAAATGATCCCGCTGACCTCCCATCGATCACTCATCCCGACGAAGCTGTCTTCAGTGAGGGCAAACCCTGCATTGCAAAACGCACTCACTGAATGGAACAAGCTCATGAAGCATCGTTCGCCGAACGGGAGATGATCCCACAACGGCATCAGCAGAATCGCGCCGAGCAATTCGACGCCGAAAGTTGTGCCGAGGACAGCGAAGACGAGTCGTCTGAAGTTGCCCACATTTCCCGAAGCAAGTAGGTCCCGCATCGTCGCGAATTCGCTCAGTCGAACGTTTCGTCCAGCGATCACAGCGAAGAACGCCCCGAAGGACATAATGCCCAAGCCACCGACTTGAAACAGATTGAGAATGACAATCTGACCGAATCGGCTCCAATACGTCGGTGTATCAACAACGATCAACCCGGTCACACAACTCGCACTCGTCGCTGTGAACAGGGCCACACTAAACGGAGCGCCGGAGTCATCGGTGCCGGGGATCGGATTTCGAGCGATTGGTAGCATGAGCGCTACCGTTCCCACGGTGATCAACACGAGGAAAGATCCAATCAGCAGAAACGTCGGTTGCACTCCATTCCCAGCGAGTCGACGGATTCCCTGAACCATGCCGGCAATCGAGTAAAGCCCAAGCACGATCTCCGACAGGTGAACCATCCCCCACCAGCGGCCACCGCCTAATCCTGTCCCGTTGGTATCGGGAAGAATTGGGCCCAGGATGATGGCCAGGATCATCCCCAGTCCCCAAACACCTGCGGCTGCCACCGTCGGGAGATGTCTTCGGGAAAAGCTTTGTTGAGCAAGGCTCCAGCGAAAGCGAACGGCGATTCCGAAGGAAATCAGCGCCATTGCGAAAATCACGACAGCTCCGAATTCAGGAGATGTCTGCCCTGAACGTCTCAGCCCATGGCCGACCAGAATCGCAGCCACGCCGACGACCTGAGCAAGTGAATCGCATCGCCTAAGAAATTGCGCACGTTGTGGATGTCGAGTCGGTCGCGAATTCCACGCTTGTGACAGCGGGTGATTTGATTTCATTGTCTTGCTGAATCCTCAGGGCTTGCCAATTCCCGTCCAATGTATCAGGCCAAATTCAGGAATTCGAAGGCAGCGAGTCTCGAATTCGTCACGAACTCATCTCAGATGCAGGTTCGGTGCAACAGGGGTTCAAAATCCATTTGTCAGGACAATTCTGAAAATTTTCCCAATTCTCACAGGCACAATTTGCCTGCCCGAATTTCTGACCTAGGTTTCCGTGTCTCGCGAAATTGTCAGTTGCTGACCAGATCGACTGAGAACTTTCTATTGGGAAACGGGATTGGCTGACTGTTCCTCGTCAGTTCGAGGACGGGCTAATCCACCTGCTAATCGGATGTGAGAGCCCGATTGGTAATAACTGAGAGAGGACGAAAAATGACTAACTTGGCTCAAAGCGTAAAGAAATTCCTGGTTTCTGAAGACGGTCCAACTGCTGTTGAATACGCAGTCATGCTCGCACTGATCGTCATCGTTTGTCTGACTGCAATTCGTGCAGTTGGTACCAACGCTGCTTCGAAGTTCAACCAAATCAAAGACCAACTCACATAGTCTTTGACGAGGCCGCTTCTCTGCGAAGCAATCGTACATGGATGGCCGCCCGGTCGACACACAACAGACCGGGCGGCTTCCTGTCACTCTAGCGAAACCTGAAGAAACACCACGCTCATCGCCTGATCGCAACACTGCAGGATCGAATTATGATTCCTTTCTGGATTGAATTGGACGCAATCAAGTTGTTGGAAGTCATTCCATTCGTGATTGGAGGATTCATTGTATTCCTTTCCGTTGTGACCAGTCCCGGAGGACAAACTTAACCCCTCATAATTACTGAAAGGCCGGCAAACATGGATTGGCAAACACTTCTCCTCGAAAACTGGCATGTGAAGCTGGTTTGCGTCATTCTGATCGTTGCTGCATACATTGATGGAAAACAACTGAAGGTCCCAAACTGGATCACCTTCCCAATGGTCTTCACCGGATTGGCCTACAGCGCCTGGGTCGGTGGAATCGATGGCCTCGGAGCCGGACTGTGGGGAATGACAGTGGGACTCTTGACCTTGCTGCCACTCTATGCCGTGGGCGGGATGGGAGCCGGCGATGTTAAGCTGATGGCCGGAATCGGAGCCTGGTTGGGCGCGACGGTCACCTGGCATGTCTTCATCGCGACCGTGGTCGTCGGAGCTGTGATGGCGATCATCATGGTTCTGTGGAAACGAGCCTGGGACAAGCACTACGGAAACTTCCTGATGATCATCATGGAATTTCTGACAGTCAAAGACCCTCGCAAGTTGTCTGAGATCGCTGCTGAGCGAAAGCCACGCATGCTTCTTTTGCCTTACGGAATTCCGATCTGCATCGGATCAATCGGGTACTTCGTGTACGCCGGAATGATTTACTAACACATCAAGATGCGGCTTTCCGTTCCTGGAAAGTCGCCTTTTTCTGTTTGCCGACTGTCAACCTGCGTAGTTTGAGCAGAGTTTCCCGGCCGTGCGGACAATCGCTGTCACCAAATTAACCCTCATAACCGTCATAGATTGAAGCAGACTATCTCATCCTGCCGATTGACACACTGACGTGTCAGATTCGGAGCGCTGGCATAGTCGCAACAGTTCGGGGAGCTCCGAAATGAAACCCAAGACACTCATGTTACTGACCGTGGCAGGAGGATGCGGCTTAGTCGCCATGTTGGCCGTTCAACAGGCGATGCAAGGTGGCAAGACCGAACAGGTCGAAACCATTGACGTCCTCGTTGCCCTGGAAGCCGTTGAAACCGGGGCGGTTCTGACCGAAGACAAAGTGACATTCCAAGCACGTAGTATTGATACTGTTCCTGAAGACGCCATTTTGACTCGGGAACAATTCGCCGAACGAGGAGCACGTGTTCCGCTCTTCGCCGGGGATATTGTGACTATGTCCAAACTGACTGAACCGGGTGGCGTCGGCAACTCAATGAAGATTCCGAAGGGAATGCGAGTTGTCACGATTCCTGTGACCGAAACCAACACCCACAGTAACCTTGTGTCTCCCGGAGACCGTGTTGACGTTCTCGTGACCTACCAGGCACGTAATTCACGCGGCCCAGCACAAACCAAAACCAAAACTCTGCTCGAATACGTCGAAGTCTTCGCGACTGGCGCCAAGACTCAGGATCGTGCAGAAGTCAACGAACAAGGCGGACGGACGAACCACGTTTCGCTCCTGTTGATGCCACAACAAGTCAACTATGTGAAGCTGGCGGAAAGCAAAGGGAACCTGAGCTTGTCCTGGCGACACCGACTCGATGACGAATTCGTGCAGATCAAAGACATTGACGAAGACCTGCTGGAAGAGCTCGAAGGCACGATGGGGATCAACGAACGGCCACTTTATGCCGATCAGTACCTGTCCAATGCCGACGAGAACCTGTTTGATATTGACGAAGTCGTCGAACCTGTTCATGAAGTCGAAGAAGTCAACAATCTCTTAGCCGCCGTAGAAGAACCTGCTGTCGTTGCACCAGTGATTGAAGAGCCAGAAGTCGTTCCACCAGTCAAAGAGACTCCTAAGTGGACGCTTCATGTTTATAACGGAAGAGATGCGATTCCTCATGAGTTTGAACTCCCTGAGGAAGCAGTGGAAGTCGCTCCAGAATCCGGATCACTCGCTGACGCGGTGCGATCACTCTGGGGGGGGCAACCTAACGGAACGGATGCGGGACAGGAGACAACTCCGCCAGCAGCTCAAACAACCAACTAGGTTGATCTGAGTTATCTGGGTCGAAGTTGAGACTCCATAACTGACTCGACTTTGTCGAGGAATAATTTCGAGTACATGGATGATTTTTGCCGGTCCAGGCGGGGTGGTTCACTCGTGAGCCACTCCGCCAACCAGCAGGCGTCTACAATCCCGAGGTGCATGGATGCGCAAGCTTACAGCCAATTCAGTTCAATGGATCCGAAAGCTTTCGGTCCTCGTCGCACTATCGTGCTTGGCCACTCCTGTGTTGGCTCAGCCAGAGCCGGGGATCCCTGGTGATCAGTCGGTGCAACCGGGAGAGGAAATCTTTCAGGTCACCGCTCCTGACTCCAACATCAAGCTCGTTCATCTTGACACACGTGTCATTGAACTGAGCAATCGGATTCTCGTCGTTGACGGTTTCAATGCCGACGTGTTGAGTGTCAACGCTCTTTCACCAAACCGGATTCGCGTCCATGCTGAGCAGCCCGGTGTCACAACACTGAAGCTCATCGACGAATTCGATTCGATCTTCAAGATTGAAGTCTTCGTCGAGCCAGATACTCGCGAACTTCAGGCTTATCTGAAGCGACTCTTCCCGGAATCAGCGATTGAAGCCATCGGCCTTCGCGACGGCGTTGTCCTTCGTGGCTGGGTGACTGATCCAACGCACATCCCGCAAATCATCGAAGTTGCCGAACAGTTCTATCCAACTGTGCATCCTCAAATGAACGTCGGCGGTGTCAGCCAGGTTCAGCTGCACGTCAAAGTGATGGAAATTCAGCGTTCGAAGATGCGAGACCTCGGGTTCAACTTCGCAATCCTCGGACAGGATTTCGCACTCGCCAGCACGGTCGGGGGCATTGCAAACCTCGCTTCTCTGGAAACACCATTCGGTGGTCCACCGACCATCGGAATCAACGGAGCTGAGAGTGATCTCACCTTCGCTGTGACTGGCAGCAACACAGTTTTCCAGGGATTCTTGAAAGCACTTCAAACAGAAGCCCTCGCGAAAGTTCTGGCAGAACCGGTACTTGTGACAACAAGTGGACGCCCTGCTTCGATGCTCTCCGGTGGTGAATTCCCGATCCTGGTTCCTCAAGGTGTCGGTGCTGTTTCGATCGACTTCAAAGAGTTCGGTATCAAAATGGAAGCAGTTCCGATCGTTCTCGGCAACGGCCGCCTGCGACTCGACATTGCTCCTGAAGTCAGTGACCGCGACGTGAGCAACTCAATTGTCGTCGATGGAATCAGCGTCCCAGGATTGTCTGTTCGCCGCGTGAACACTCAAGTGGAAATGCGATTCGGCGAAACCCTGATGATCGGTGGTCTCATTTCGACGACACGCATCGGATCGACTCAGAAGATTCCGTTCCTCGGCGAACTTCCATGGATCGGTGCTGCCTTCAGCCGCAAAGACTACCGCTTCGGTGAAACAGAACTGTTGATCCTCGTGACACCACAAATGGTCTCACCAATGGGACCACATCAGGTGCCATCACACGGACCTGGACAGCACACAGACATCCCAACGGACAAAGAATTGTACTTCGACGGACTCCTCGAAGTTCCTCTGTACGGTCCTGAATGTCCCGATTGTGGCCCATATCCTGGAGGACTCATCACTCCCGGCCACTATCAGGAAGTGACTCCAAGCGACAACACTCCAATTCCTGCCCTCGAGCCAGAAACTGCTCAAAGCACACAATCCAAACGATTTCTGCAACTGGTTGGTGCTGAAAGCGATGGATCGGCAGCTCGATCTGTCGACCGGGCAGAGTATCAATTTTCTGTCGAAGCGGATCGTTCTGGTCGTATCCATCATGCAGGGGCAGAATCAGCAATTCATTCCAACTCCTCAGCCAGTCAGCAGAAAGCATATGCAACACTACCTGAGGGGCCAGAATCGCATGGTCTAATCCAGCCAAAGAAGTAACGATGTCGAAATGATGTCGGAACAGACGATGCGTGAATCCTGGTTGGAACTGATTGCCATGCAACGGGTCCAACCAGGACAAGGAGTGAAGTCATGAACAATGTTGTCAGATTGGCGATTGTCGATCCCAGAGATGGATCGAGAACGACAATCAAGAACCTGCTGTTAGGAATTGATTCGGTCTGGCTTGAGGCTGAGTGCTCCCGCTACGAGTTCTTTTCAGACATCATCACCCAAACGCAACCTGACATCGCTTTGATCGCACTCGACGCTGATCCCCAACAGGGGCTGGCGACGATCGCGGAAGTGCGACAAGAGTCGCCCGAGTGTCATGTGCTGGTGGTGAGCAGTTCTCAAGAAGGCAGCCTGATTCTGCAGGCGATGAGAAATGGAGCTAAAGAGTTTCTCCATTCTCCTCTCAATCTCGACGACTTCATGGCGGCTCTGGACCGGATTCAGAACGTTAGTGGAAACCGAGATGGAAAATCGAAGTCAACTCGCGTTTTGACCGTCATTGGAGCGAGCGGTGGAGTGGGCTGTACCTCTCTCGCTGTCAATCTGGGATGTGCACTGGCGAGCAACGTTGAAAACAGTGTCGCGATTATCGATCTCGATCTCGCACTCGGCGATGCTGACGTCTGGCTCGATATTATTCCCGATTACACAATCCTCGACGTCGCCGAAAACATCAGCCGTCTCGATTTTTCCATGTTGAAGCGGTCGCTGACACAACATGCGAGCGGAGCGTTCTTGCTCCCACGTCCTGTGCATATGGATCACAGTGCTCCACTGACTCCGGACGAACTGCGCCGAGTGATCGCGCTGCTGAAAGCAACGTTCACACACCTCATCATCGACGTCAGCAAATCATTCTCGCAGCTAGACATGGCTGCTATGGAGATTGCCGATCAGATCATGGTGGTGACACAGCTCGACCTGCCCTGCCTTCGCAACGTGGTGCGGATCAACCAGTTTCTCGACGAGCATGAACTCTCTTCAAAGGTCCAAATTGTCGTCAATCGCGTGGGGCTCGGGGAATCTCAGATCAGTCTGAACAAAGCCCTCGACACCATCGGACGCGAAGTCTTCTGGCAGATTCCCAACGAATACGCCGCGATTATTGAGTCGCGAAACAACGGCGTACCGCTTATGACCGAGTTTCCGAAAGCCAAAATCACCAAGGCCATCGAGCAACTGGCTCAGAAGATCGATGAATCGCTCAACGGTGACGGGGCTCCGAAACCACCCGAGAAGAAAAAGAGCGGCCTGTTTAGCTTCCTCAAATAGAGCAAGTCGACATTCGCTGCAGGGAATTGCTCAGGGACCGACGCTCGGACGCTTGACGATCTCGCGGAAAAATCTCGGTCGATCGACGGGGGAAAGAGCGCGAACTAAGACAAATTGCGTTAGATTACAAACATCGATCGTTCCATAATTCAAGACAGCGAGTTGAAGAACTCGCTGTTTCCATTCCATGATTTGAATTGGCAGACATGTCTGAAAAACCGCACTTTCACCGAGTGATTCTCAAGCTGTCCGGAGAAAGCTTTTGCCGCGAGCGCGAAAGCGGAATCAGCATGACCGAAGTCAGCGAGATTTCGGAAGAGATCAAATCCGTTCACGAGACCGGCACTCAAGTCGCCATCGTTTGTGGTGGAGGCAACATCCTCCGTGGAAAACAATTCTCTGAAGTCAGCGCTGCGATCCATGCTTCGACCGCCCATTACATGGGAATGCTGGCGACCGTCATCAACGCTCTCGCATTGCAGGATGCACTCGAAAACATCGGCGTTCCGACTCGTGTCCAGTCAGCGATCCGCATGGAAGGCGTTGCCGAACCCTTTATTCGCCGACGCTGTTTGCGCCACCTCGAAAAAGGACGCGTGGTCATCCTGGCAGCCGGCACCGGAAGTCCGTTCGTTACTACAGACACAGCCGCCGCACTTCGAGCTCGTGAGCTTGGAGCAGACATTCTCATGAAAGCGACCAAGGTCGACGGCGTCTACTCAGAAGATCCGGAGAAGAACGAGCACGCCGTTCGATATTCCGAAATCACGTTCCAAAACGTGCTGAATCAAAATTTGCAGGTGATGGATGCACAAGCCATTCACCACTGCATGGAACACAACATCCCGATTCTCGTCTTCAACTTCGGTCAGTCGGGTAACATCCTGCGAGCGGTCCAAGGCAAAAAGATCGGAACCATCGTCGAGAACGGCTAACACGCTGCTTCGAAAGAGTTCAATTCGCATGCAATCGCCGTTGGCCTCAACGGCGATCTTGCGAAGCGTACAGGTCTAACTGACGAATTGTGCTTTCAAGAATCTTCGAAGCATAAGGAGCAGCCACTGTTCCGCCCGATTGCGTCTCCGAAGTCGGCTCGTCGACGCACACTAGCACCAGCGCTCTCGGGTTGTCGGCGGGGGCTCCACAGATGAAGGAGCTGACGTGCCTGTCGTCGAAATAGCCGCCTTCAGGATTATACTTCTGTGCGGTTCCTGTCTTTCCGAAGACTGAAAGACCTTCGATCTTCGCACGGTGTCCCGTCCCCTCTTCGATCACGCCGACGAGAGCCGTTTCCACGATCCATTTCGCTATCTCAGGTCGAATCATTTCAGACACCAAAACCTGTTGCGGCGAGCTAGTCTCGGTCACGTAGTCTCGAATCAAATGCGGGCTGACCCGCTGACCTCGATTGGCGAGCATCGCGTGGGCTGCGATCATCTGAACTGGAGTCACCGAAAGTTCGTGCCCCATCGGAATTGATCCAGTTGAGTAATCATCCCATCGATCGAGTGGTCGCAAGATTCCGCCCGCTTCTCCGGGCAGTTCGATCCCGGTTCGGCGACCGAAGCCAAGCTTGATTGCCAGCTGATGAAGCTCGTCGTTGCCGAGGCGTTCTCCGATTTTGGCCATGCCAATGTTGCTCGACTTGATGAGGATTTCATCGAGACCAAGGACTCCGTAGCTGTGATGATCACGGAGCACGCGAGTCCCCATTCGATACGCGCCCCATTCGCAGTGAAAGTTCTCGTTCAGCTCAATGGCGTTTTGCTCAAGAGCCCAGGCAGCTACCAGCGGTTTGAACGTCGATCCCGCCTCGTAAGCGGATGCAATCGCGTGATTCGTCCACGCATTCGATGGCATTTCGTCTTCCGAATCGAGCACGAGATTCGGGCGTGAAGCCATCGCCAGAATCTCGCCGCTTCGTGGATCAAGAACAATTGTGCTCGCACTGAATGGTTGAACTCTTTCCACAAGCTCGTCGAGTGCCTGTTCGGCATACAACTGAATGACCGAATCGAGAGTCAGAACAATAGATGTCCCCATTTCCGGGGCGATCGTCACTTCTTCGAGCATCTCAAGCATCTGCCCACGGGCATCCCGAACATAGCGTCGGACACCTGATCGGCCCTTCAGATCCTTGTCGAAGAACTGCTCAATCCCGCCTCGCCCTTTACCATCGATATCGCGAATTCCCAGAACATGGCGAGCCAATGTTTGCTGTGGGTAGAATCGTTTGAATTCATCTCGGAGCCCCAAGACATTCCAATCGAGATCGCTTTCCTTAATTGAGAGCACTTCCTCTTCAGAAAGCTGTCGTTTGACCCACAGAAACTTCTTCGTTCGATAAGCGTTCAACAGACGCAACAACCGATCGGTCTTGATGTCGATGATCTGACTCAAATCGGAAATTGTCGTTTCCGGATCGTCAAGACGAGATGGATCGATGAAGAGGCTCGGGACCTTCAACGTTGTCGCCAGCAACCGACCACGTCGATCGAGGATATCTCCCGGTCGCGCTGAAATCGTGACTTCATCAATCTGCTGACGCGAAGCCTGTGATGTGAACTGATCTCCAGAAGCGACCTGAATCTGGACCAGCCGACCGACCAGGACTCCCCAGATGATAATCATCAACCCCGACACGAAACGCTGTCGCCGCTTCGTGATGAGATCTGAATCCGTGAGATTGCTGCCAGCACCACTCATCTTCGTCTCTGATGTTGCGGAAGTCGGCTGGCGGAAGCGGTTCCTTGATCCCGGGAAGATCGGTCCAGTTCAGAGTGAAGAATCGGGGCTGCCCCCAATTCTTGTGTGACCAAAAAGAGTTTGGCCCGTTCAGTATCGAGTACGTCGAGCTGTTGATAGAGCTGGCTGACTTGCCGTTTTCGAGCGAGCGTTCGTTTCTGAAGCGAGATCTCTGCCACAGACACAACTGTCAAAACGACAACCAGCGCTAGCAGACGAAAAAACAAGCTGTCCTCCAGAGTTGATAGCTCCTTCCCTGGAGAATGAAACGATTCAAATTGAACGATGAAAAACGACGAAACGAAAACGCGTCACACATCAATTGAACTCCGACAGTCAGAACCGCCGGAGTTCATGAAGAGTGTTTGAATTTTCTGGCACGTCAAAGCAGCAGGTTTTTGATTCGCTGCTTATTCTTCTATCGGTAATTGCCGACTGGAGGTGCGAGGGTGACTTGGCAAGCATCGGGAGGAAGTCGCAGGACCATACCGATTTTCAGGATTCCGCGAGCCCCGAGGACGTCCTGATTCAGATTGTGAATCTCTGTCCAACGAGTCATTCGCCCCAAATGGTTTTGAGCGATGTCCGTGAGCGTGTCACCTTTTCCGATCCGGTAAGCTGGGCGCCCGGATTCGTCGATGAAAAATCCTCCGGGGAGTTTCGCTCGCTCTTCACTCTCTTTGTTGATCCAAGCCATTTCTGGAAATCGTTCTTCGAGAATGCTGACATCCGGAATTAGAACGTACATCCCCGGTTTCATCCGGTCAGGATGCGGAATTCGATGCCGGTTGTATTCTGCCAGAGCAGCGAAGTATCTCGCAGCCCCGTAATACTTCCTCGACAGCGTCCAATAGTTCTCGCCTGATTGAATTTCGTGGACTTCTTCCGTTCTAACTTTGGCTGCTTCGACCTGAAGCGCGGGAGGATTCCCGCCGTAGTTTCCGGGACTCGGAACCATTTGCGGCGCTGGATCAAAAGAGTTGGAGAAGTTGTCAGCAGGCGGCGAATAGACTTCGCGACTGTTTGACATCTGTTGAAATTCACTCCCCTGCCCTGTTGAGTTTGGATACTGCTGAACAGGAGGAAGGCTGTCGATTTCCCCTGCAGGCATGAGTGGTCTCTGTGTTGAGTTCGGAGCCTGAAGCGGAAGTGCTCCGGGTGCCTGTTTAGCTCCATTCGAAACGGCCGGAGCCGATGGATTGATCGGCGAAGTTGGCGGCTGCGTCTGCTGGACATTTTCAAACGGGTCACCGGCTGGAAGTGGCTGCGGTGTTGGTGTTTTCGGAGGAAGAAACGCGTCGCGCGATGGTTGTTCGGACGCTTGTCCTTCCCAGTCATTAAGCAGAACTGGCTCGGGAAGCGGATCATTCTGAGGAATTAAACCGGGCGATGCACTGTTCCCTGCTGGTGTCAGTTTGACGGGCTGAGGAGCAGGCGATGAGGACGTGGCTGACCCGCTCGAAAGATCCTCCGGAAACCCAAACGGCGGAACGGATTGCTGAGCTTCTACAACCACGGGAAACAGCAGGCTCGTCGAAGTTGTGACAACAACGACCAAGCTGAGGATGACTCTCCTCGATTCCGTCTTTGAGTTGATTATTGAGTGTTTTTTCTGGCTATTCATCGCTCAATCCTTTCAGCGACGCGCAGCTTTGCGGAACGGGCGCGCGGATTCATGCGGACTTCCGATGGCGTGGGAGCCAACGGCTTGGGTGTGATTAACTTCAAGACTTCTGACTCTCGAAACGCCTGCTTCACTCGTCGATCTTCGAGCGAGTGAAAGGTAATAATGACAATCCGCCCACCCGGCCGAAGGACGTGTGGAAGGACGGTGTCCAGAAAGCGGTCGAGTTGTTTCAATTCTTCATTGACGGCAATTCGCATTGCCTGAAAGACCCGCACAACGCTTGGGGACCTGCGATCTCCTAAGTTTCCGCCCGTAGCTGCGAGAACAGCGTCGATCAACTGATCGACAGTTTCAACGGGCTGACCACTCTTTCGCTGCGCGACAATCTGTTTCGCGATATTTCCGGCTTGCCGATCTTCTCCGAATTCCTGAATGACCTCTGCGATCTGACTTTCCGAGGCGGAAGCGAGCAGCTCTGCGACGGACTGTCCGGTGCGGACGTCGAATCGCATGTCCAGAGTTCCGGATGTGTCGAAACCGAATCCTCGATCAGGGCTGGCAAGTTGATCTGATGAAAGTCCGAGGTCGAGCAGAATTCTGTCGACGTCGTTGAGGCCACACTTTTCAAGCACCTCCGACAACTGAAGATAGCTCGCCTGCTCGAGCACAACTTGAGGTCCGGAGACGACTTGCGCAGCCCGGTCTAACATTTCGCGATCGCGGTCGATTCCGATGAGTCGTCCCGAATCGCCGATTATGGGAAGGATTTTCTGGCTGTGCCCGCCTGCGCCGACAGTGCCGTCGACGACGACAAGCCCGTCTCGCAACTCAAGTTGCGCAAGGACTTCCCGCAACATCACCGGGATGTGCACGGTTCGCCGGGATGGCGAGCGACGCGGCATTTGTGAGACCTGGGGTGTGAAAAGTTGGAAGTGGAATTGGGGAAGCAGCGGATGCTGCGAGACCGGCGGAGCGGTTGGGGAAGGGAGTTTCTTGAGTCTTTTTTACCGGAATCGCCGATTTTCGGAAAGACCAATTATCACTCGCAAAACGGGAGCTTCCCTGACTGTCAATTTTCTCCTGAGCGACATAACTGGCAACCTTGGAATTGCCTGAATGACCTGCGTTGACCCGATGAAAGATTGAAATCCGACCAACTTTCACATTGGGAGTTTCGCGAACAAATCCGATTGATCCACTAACTCATATGCCACGGAACACAGGCATCAATCTACGGAGAGAATTATGAAACGTGTCGGACTGCTCGTGGTCGGAGCGGGCGCACTCATTGGGGCGGGCTGCGGAAACTTGCACTGTTTTCGGACTCAATGTGATACTCCGTGCCTGCAGGCATGTGCCCACGAGTCTTGTGCTCCCTGCGTTTCCGGAGGAACACACCAACCGATTCAATCTCCTTCCATCAGCGAACCTCAGGAAGTGATTCAGGAAGAAGAAGGAACTCCTTCGCCGGAAAAACTCCAGGAAGCGAATGAGTACTCTCCTGAAGCTGAGTTCGATGCCCCATTGCCTCCGCCGGTCAAGCGGGTCAGCCATGACCTGAACGCGGAAGCTGAGAGTCGATTCCTCGAGCAGCAGTTGATTTACCATCCGCCTGCAAGAAAACCAATTCTAGCTCCGCTCAACGAAGCTCTTTCCAACGACTGATCATGATTCGTGACGGTCGGTCGTTTCACTCTGTCGACTGGTGGAGCGCGGCTCCATCACCAGTCGTCGCAAGTGCGGATCGATGGCCAGTAGGACGGCGAAGTAAGCAGCCGCTCCCGCGAACAAACCGACGACAGATGAAAACGGGAATTCGATTGCGTTGAGTGCCCCACCGATCACACTGGCAGCAATCGCTGCCACAGCAGCAACGAGAGCCCCTGAAGCAGCCCCGCGTACGATTTGCATTCCGTATCGGAAAGCCAGAATCGCCCACAGGATCAGCCCGCAACTCAGGAAAACGACTGACGTAATCATCGCCAGTGAAGCGACATCTTGAGCGATGTCAGTCGTCAGTTTCGCGGTAATCCCCAAACCGACGCCGATGCTCCCGACGATGTTGGGCGTCCAGGTATCGTGATCGCTGACGAGAACTTTTCCGGCAATCTCGCACAGACCTGCACCAATTAGGAACCCGCTGAGTACCTTCATCAGCGAAGTCACTTCCAATGTATCGGACGGCTGAAATTCTCCTCGCTCGTAAAGATCAGCGATCAGAGAAGGGGCAAACAGAAAAATGACCACGAGGCTTGGCACCAGCAGTTGTACGAGCGTACGCAGCGCCATCGCAGCATCTCGGAGAAACAACGGACGATCTGACGCAGCACTGATGGCGAGCTTTGGAAAAACGAGGGTTGAAAGAGTTCCCGATCCAAGCACGACAAAGATCGTCATTAACTGCGTCGCATACCGCAGATGACCGATTGATCCCGGTTCCATCGCTGCTGCCAATGCGGGATCAACAACCGAATCCGCCTTCAGCACGAGCGTTCCAATCAGGATTGGAACGCCTGCCCAGATCAGTGAAGTGAACAGAGCCATCTGGTTCTTTGCGATGATCCAGTGAACGCGATGCGACAAAGTTCGCAGTTGAATCAACAAGTTGCAGACTGCCCCCGCCAAAGTGCCATAAGCGACAGCTTCGATTCCGGAATTCGGAGCGAAGATCGCCACCACGAGAACGGTCACCAGCGGCCCCAATCCTCCAGCGATGGCAGGAATTCGAAACTCAAGCGATTGCTGAAGCACAGCCTGGAAGAGCCCGATCGCAGTGTTTGCAGGAATCAGCCAGACGAGAATTGCAAAGAGCCTCGCGGAAAGCTCTTTCAGCTCCGATTGGTCTCCTTGCAAATACCACTGCATCAGTGGGGATCGAACAGCCACCCCGATCAGGGCGAGGCCGAGACACACAATTCCAATTACAACCAATACTGTCCCGGCGAAGTCCCGACGGTCTTTCGGATCGCTGATTCGATTCATGAAGGTCATGAGAGGAGCACTGATCGTGCCAGCAATGACTGCACTGACAGCGATCGGAATCGTCAAAGCGACAGTGTAGGCCTCGAACTCAATCCTTGTCCCGAAGAATTTCGCCAACAAAATCTGCAACACAAATTGCAACAGGATCTGAACGATCGTCCCGAGAAAGATGATCAGGAACGTCGAGGAGAATCGGGGATGGCTGCGATTTTCTGAACCAGAATCTTCGATCGAATCGATGGAATTCCGGTTGGATTCAGACATGGAAGAACTTTCGATTCAGTCCTCGAATGGTCAGTGCAACGGTCAGTGCAACGGTCAGTGCAACGGTCAGTGCAACGGTCAGTGCAACGGTCAGTGCAACGGTCAGTGCAACGGTCAGTGCAACGGTCAGTGCAACGGTCAGTGCAACGGTCAGTGCAACGGTCAAGGATGAGTGGTTCGGGAAAGAGACTGCTCACGAAGTGCCGTCAACTTTCCGGTAGAGAAACGGTCGACCGAATTTCAACGAACGACGCTGGTTTTGACTGAAAACTCCACGAAAGTCTATCGCAGTCGTCTCGAATTCTGGGAATTCTCGCAGCGAGTTTGAACACTTCCGCCCATGAAAGAGCACTTGAGTTGGTGCCAATTCGAACTGTTGTTTCTTACAGTCTCGGAGTTCTCAGTTTACTGAGAGTCGTTGTTCCCTCTTTCCCGTCGAGAGTCACCGAAGAGATTTCCCAGTGCGTCAACCGCGACTTCTTTTTCTCGTTTCTGGACGGAACGTTCCCTCGACGGAATATCGAATTCTCCCGTTCATCCCCGGCCTGAGAAAAGCTGGCTTTCGATGTGTTGTGGCGTCAGGATATCCTGGGAAATATGACTCCAGCGACCTGCTCGGATGGCGACTCAGCCAGAAAATGAAACGGCTGAGCATTTGGTCACACTTACAGCGTGCGAAACTCTTTCGACCCGATATCGTGGTCATCGAGCGTGAACTCTTCGACAATCCAACGTTCGATCTCGAGCAGCAGTTTCGTCACATCGCGAAGCAGATGGTGCTGGACGTCGACGATGCTATTTTCCTCAGGTATCCCGAGAAGTTTGCCTGGCTGTGCCGTGAAAGTGATGTTGTCCTCGCAGGCAATCCCAACCTCGTCGAGTACGCACAGCAGTATTCGTCGGCCGTTCAATTGTTCCCGACAGTCGTCGACACGGAACTTTACCCGCTCGACGCCGCAGCTCCAACCGATGACATTCCAATTGTGGGGTGGATCGGAACAGACTCGAATGTCGCTTACCTTCAGCAGATTCTTCCAGCTCTGTGCCGTGCCCACGAACGCATCCCGTTCCGTCTTCGCATCGTCACTGGAAAAGAAAGCTCCGTCGCCGAACTCAAGAAGTCTGCTCCCTTCAGTGAGTTTCGCCCTTGGGATTCGGACACGGCAACTCGGGAAATTGCTGGTTTCTCGATTGGAATCATGCCCCTGCCGGATGAGGAGTGGGCTCGCTACAAATGTGGCTTCAAGCTGCTGCAGTACATGGCTGCCGGACGTGCTTCGATCGCCTCACCGGTGGGCGTGAATCAGGAAATCATACAACACGGTGAAAACGGGTTTCTCGCCACAACCGAACCGGAATGGGCGGATACATTGTTGAAATTGCTGACGGATGTCCAACTGCGGGCTCGTATTGGAGAGGCTGCCAGAAAACGCGTTGAATTGAATTTTTCTGTGCAGTCCGCACTCCCAAAACTGATTGGAATCTTCCGCAAACTACTGGATGATGCGAAGTCACGCTGATCCGGAATCGAGATTCGTGACCGAAAAAGACAACAAATCCGAAGAAGTCGATCAGTCAGAATGGATTTCCTTGCGAAGACTCATGACATGCAGATTTCTCGTCTGCTATAATTGGGACTCTCTTCTAACTCATTTCACTTCCCAGTATTGCAGACATTTGCCTCATGAAATTGATCGTGTCGCTCATCGTCATCGGCCTGTTTTCGTCGAATCTTCTCGCTGCCGATCCGGCTGCTGTGAAGAAAGCGATTGCTCAAGGTTCGGGATACCTTCAGGGAGTCTTCGATAAAACATCCGGCGGAAAGCGAACTGTCACCGCTCTCGCCCTTTACAAAGCTGGAGCTTCTCCCGATTCCGGAATCGTGGGAGGGACGGTTAACGAAATTCTTGAGCGATTCAAAGACGGGAAGTACCGCCCGGCCAGCGAACACATCTACGAAGCAGGTGTCGAAGCAACTCTTCTCGCGGACATTTCGACGGAAAAGTACAAGCCGCAGTTGAAGATGATCGCTGACTATATTGTCGGTCAGCAGAAGGAAAATGGGGGATGGGACTATCCAACGGGACGAAGTGATGCCAAATACAACGGGGACACCAGCGTCATTCAGTATGCTTGCCTCGCCCTGTGGGCAGCGGAACGGGCTGAGATTGAGATCGACGACAAGGTCTGGGAAAAAGTCCTTGCCTGGCATGTGAGATTCAAAAACAAAGACAGCGGATTCGCATACTGCCCGGGCACAACAACCGGTCACTTCAAAGATGCGTCCACACTCAACATGACCGCAGCTGCCGTGGCGAACATTCACATTGCCATGCTGCACATCGATCCGGAATTTCTCCCGCTGAAGGATCGTCGGCCGAAAAAACGTGAAGAAGACACTGAGCCAACTGGTCCCAAATTCGGCATTCTGCAACAGGTCGATCTCGATAACGAAGAAACGCGGAGCGAGTCTGTTCGCATCTCAAGTGCTTCAGTCGAAACGGTCAAAAACGCCTTCGGTTGGCTCGGAACGCGTTTTCGTGTCGAGAACAAAGAGAGTCCACACGCAACGTATTACTACTACACGCTCGAACGTATGGCTGCTCTGGCTGACGTTGAGAATGTGGGTAGTCATGCCTGGTTCGATGAGTGTGCGGATTATCTGATCGGCAAACAACTCGATGACGGGTCATGGAATGAGTCGAGCTTCTTCGACGAAGGTCTCGACACTGCGTTCGCAATCCTCTTTTTGACACGCTCCACAGGCAAACTCCTCAAACGCGTCAGTGAGCCTGGGTTTGGAGACGGCCTGCTGGCCGGCGGTCGAGGACTTCCTGACGATTTGAGTTCTGTCGACTTCAATGGACGAACGATTCAGCAGAAAGAAAAGCCGACAGAACCTCTTGACGTTTTACTCGCCTCACTGTCGAACACTGGCAATCTGGACATGCTTGATGTTCAGGAGCAGATCATTGAACAGGTTCAGATCGGGAATCGTGAGGATTTGATCGGACAAGTTGATCAACTTGTCAAACTGGTCGATCATCCCGATCCACAAATCCGACAAACGGTGGTCTGGGCACTCGGTCGGACCGGGAATATGAACCTAACTCAATACCTCATTGATCGTTTGAGCGACTCTGATTTAGGAGTCATGATTGAGGCTCGAAATGCTCTCTGTTGGATTTCCCGGCGTCCCACCGGATTTGGGTTCCCGGAAGATCCACTCGATGGGCTTTCTCCTTCTGCATCGGATGATCAGAAAGCGGCTGCGATCGCACAGTGGCACAAAAATCTGGTGCTGACGTGGGGCGAGTGGTATCTCAAGAACCGGCCATTCGAAGATCGTGGAGATGCGTTCGAAGCACGGCTGAGAAAGAAGATGGAGAACCTCAAATACGGGTTCGAGTGACCATTTTCGTATCGTAGTAAGCTCGCGTTTCGAGGTACTTCGTTACTGTCACAAGCTCGCCAGCCGCGTGATTCACCGCGCTGAAAGTCAATGTCAGTTGTTGTTCCTTAGCAGTTTGACTGAGATATTCCGTCACTTCTTCGGTTTTTGAGTGGCGAAACGTGATGCGTCCACTAAAACGGGCAGTTCATTCACGAATCGGTCAAGCCTGATGAAAGGGTCGGCATGCTGACATTGTTGTCGTTTGTATTTTTCACTGCGCTGGTGGGTTTCATCACCTGGCGTTTGACCCGTCATGACAACCACGACAGTTCCGCAGGATACTTTCTGGCTGGAAGAAGCCTGACCGGCGGATTCATTGCCGGCTCACTCCTGTTGACCAATCTGTCGACCGAACAGCTTGTCGGATTGAACGGCGACGCTTACCGCGACGGAATCTGTGTGATGGCCTGGGAAGTCGTCGCAGCTGTCTCTCTGGTGATTCTCGCCCTGTTTTACCTTCCACGGTACTTGAAGAGCGGGATCGCGACCGTTCCACAGTTCCTCGAAAATCGCTTCGATCATGTAACTCGTAACATTACGACGCTCATTTTCCTTGTTGCTTATGCAGGAATTCTGCTCCCCATTATTCTCTATACCGGGGCTCGGGGAGTTACCGGAATGCTGCAGCTCGGAGCACTGACGGGCATTCAGGATGAGTTCACGCTAATCGCTTTGACGGTCTGGCTGATTGGGACCATTGGCTCCATTTACGCAATTTGGGGAGGACTTCGAACCGTTGCTGTTTCCGATACGCTCAACGGATTCGGCCTTCTTGTCGGTGGACTGTTGATTGCCTACTTCGGCCTGACAGCTGTGAATCCCGAAGGACCAATCGCTGGTCTGCAAACACTTCGAGAGGCAGCTCCTGAGAAGTTCAATTCGATCGGAGCCCCCGATCAATCTGTTCCGTTCTTCACCCTGTTTACCGGTGTTCTCCTGCTGAACCTGTTCTACTGGACTACGAATCAGCAGATCATCCAGCGAACGTTCGGTGCCAAGAATCTGGCAGAGGGACAGAAAGGTGTTCTGCTTGCCGGGTCTTTGAAAGTTCTCGCCCCGATGATCCTAGTGTTGCCAGGGCTGGTCGCTTTCCATCAATACGGACGCGTCGAGACCGACAACGGCGCCTATGCTGTGAAAGACAAAACGACCGATGCTCCCGCAGTCGTCGTCAATTCAAAGTCTGGGAAGAGAATCCTTCATGGAAGCGAAGCTCGCGAGCTTCTGAAAGTCGAAACAGACGAAGAGATCCTGGCGTTCGCAGAACGGACGGTGAATGATTCCGTCGGCGAAGAGTTGGCGATCGAAAAACTCCTCCCGGTCGGCGTCGTCATTGTTGAAGACGAAAATGGAGAACATGTCTATCTCGACGAACTCTCTGAAACTCAACTCGCTCGCGTGATTCCGCCTCGAAATGCTGACAAGAGCTATGGGAGACTCGTTCAGGACGTCCTGCCGGATTACCTCGTTGGCTTCTTCGCGGCAGCTGTGATTGGAGCGATTCTCAGCTCGTTCAACTCCGCCCTGAACAGTACTGCTACCCTCTTCAGCTTGGGCGTCTATCAGGGAATGCTTCGACCGAATGCCAGTGAGACCGAGGTCATTCGATCCGGAAAAATCTTCGGAACAATCATCGCGGTAGTGACGATGCTGGTGGCGCCGCTACTACTCGGTCAGGACAGCATTTTCGGTTACCTCCAGAAGATGAACGGTTTGTACTTCATCCCGATCTTCTCTGTGATGCTGGTCGGAATGTTGTCGAAGAAGGTTCCTGCACTGGCTGCGAAAGTGACGCTCATCGCGAGCTTCATCGCCATTTGCCTTGGGTACTTCACTCCTCAGGGCGACGCGTTCGTCGAATCTCTTCACACGTTCCACTTCCTCGGCCTCGTCTTTGCCGGTTCGGTCGCATTGATGCTTGTGATTGGAGCTCTCAAGCCGCGTGAGACACCGTGGGAGCAACAGTATTCAGGAGACGTGGACCTGACCCCTTGGCCACTCGCCAAGCCGGTGGGGATCGCGTTGATTCTCTTCGTCGCAGCGGTTTACGCTTACTTCGCTGACTTGTCAGTCCTGACCGGAAGCTAGAGCAAGTTGCTCTATCCTGTGCACTCGCATGCGCCGTTTCACAAGATAAAAAGCTGTGCTTGCTCGTGCGAGATCGCGCACGCTAATTCAAAATATGCTTGAGCGCAAAGAACTCTTTGCTGTTCACCGTTTTCGACATGGTTTTCGACCAGATTCGCTTTGCGGATTGGTGAAGGCCATGTCGAAATTGCTTTTGTGAACCTTCAAAATCCACGCCAGACAGCTTTTTAGCGCAACTCAACTGGGGATGAACGTTCGTGAACATGCTTGCGGCGGAAAGTTGCCATCTACTGGGAAACTGCCTAATTCGATTATTAAGAAACAAAGAAAACCCAACGGAATGTGGAGAATTCGTCGTAGAATTGTCATCGAAGCCTGTTTCGAGTTTCGATAATTGGATTGGCTTGGTAATTTTGCACAGTTATTCAAGGATTGACGTTTTATTCCTCAAAACTTAACACTTCTCGCTCCACGAAGCGAAGTGGCATCAAATAAGGAAGTCCGATGAAGTTGGCAGATGACATTGTGCGTGTCTCATTTCGACGCGAAGACTTCCGGATCTCCTTCAGCCAGCCCTTCCTGCTCGTCTTCGTTGTGGCACTTCTCACGACCGAATGTGTCTTTGTGCTGAACGGCGAGGCAAACTTTCAGCTGCTCGCATTCGTGCTTCCGCTGCTCGTCACGGTGTTGTGTACGAGTGCCATTCTTCTCCTGAAGTACCGTTTTCCATTTCAGGTGAGCCGTGACGGCATCGCCTGCTACGACTTCTGGTGCCGTCCGCAGCGCACGTCCTGGGACGCGGTTTCGGACTGCGAGATCGTCACGACTGCTGGATTGCGGTACTTGAAAGTGCGTGCAAAAGGGAACTCCCGAGACATCTGGATTCCGCTTTTCGTGACGCGATCCGCCACACTTCGCGACCTGCTGTCGCTTTATCTGTCATGCGAATCGAGAGACTGTTCGCGCAACATTGCGGAACTGCTCGAAGGGGCAGAGTGAACTCAACTCTATGAGTGTAGCTTTGAGGAGTCGGTCAATCGCGGGAGCTGTTCGTCGTCGGCTTTCGATAGTCGAGCGGAGGTCCCTGATCGGGCGGGATCAATGAGCGATAGCCGTTCTTACCACGTCGCCGTTCGAATTCCATCTTGGCAGATTTGATCAATTCGGGCTGGTTGAACAAGTCGATGGCGGTCGCTGTCAACACTCGACTTGCGAGCGTCATCCCGGAGCGGGCCATTTCCCGACCTCCGCATGCGACCGCCTGCCACGAATGACCGGGAGTGCCTGGCACCCAGCACGCGGTATTGAATCCCGTCGTCGGCACAACCCAGGAAACGTCGCCGACGTCCGTCGATCCGCTGCTTGTCTCACCGCTGCGATTGATGACTTCACGAACAGACATCAATGGTTTGGGATTGGAAAGCGTGGACTGAAGCTTTAACGCGAACGTGACATCCTCGCTTGTGTACTCAAGATCGTTGAGTTGCTTCAGATTCTCCAATGTGATTTCGGCGAGAGTGTTGTTGGGGAGAATGTCGAGAATCCCGCCTTCGTTGACCACTTCAAGTTCAGTCTCTGTTGCGAGTGCACCTGCTTGAGCGCACTTGACAACACGCTCGTAAATCTCAGAGAGCGTAGAAGCATCGGGATGACGGACGTAGTAGTAAACTTCTGCAAAGTCCGGAACGACGTTGGGTGCGCTGCCTCCGGAAGTGATGACATGATGAATTCTTGTCTCTTCGGGAACATGTTCTCTGAGCATCTGCGTGGCGATATTCGTCAGCTCGACCGCATCGAGTGCCGATCGTGCCTGCTCTGGTGCAGCTGCGGCATGAGCACTGATCCCATGGAAGCGGAATTTCACCGCGATTCTGGCAAGAGACGATCGGTCACCAGCTGCGTTGATACTGCTGGGATGCCAATGCAAAGCGACGTCGACATCATCAAAGAGCCCTTCACGGACCAGAAACACCTTCGCGCTGCCACCTTCCTCAGCTGGACATCCGTAGTAACGAACCGTTCCCTCAATGTTTCGGTTAAGAATCTCCCGACCAACGGCAATCGCAGCCGTTGCAGATGCCACACCGAAAAGATGATGACCGCAGCCGTGACCGTAGTCTTTTCCTTCAGGAGTCTCTTTGTAGGGAACTGATTTCTGTGCCAGACCCGGAAGTGCGTCGAACTCGCCCAAGATCGCAATGACCGGCGATCCTTCACCGACGGTGGCTGTGAATGCCGTCGGAATCCCCGCGACTCCACGTTCGATCTCGAACCCTTCAGAAGCGAGCCAAGAGGAAAGGAGTTCCGAGGAATTGACTTCCTGGTAACCGGGCTCGGCCCATTCCCAAATCTGTTTTGCATTCGTCCAAGCGACCTCCTCGAGAGCTGTCACCGTTTCGTTGGCTCGTTTTCGTGGAGGTGCTGACTGCAGATTGCCGCTGGAGAAGCAAAGCGAGAAAACGATCGCCAACAAGAGACCGGCAGTCCGACTGCAAAGCGGGAAAGAGAGAGATGGAAACGAACGGGCGTCGAGAATTGGCATCCGGCAACTTTCCTTGAATCACGAAGTCTTCCTGAGCAGTCAGGTCTTGGCCGTCAATGTCTCAAGTCGCTTCGATGTCTTGCGAATTACCCGGAATTGTACCAGTTCACGAAACGATCATCGATCCGCAGAGCGCATTCACAGAAATTTGGCTCCCAGTTGGCGGAGTCATTCCCTCGAAGTCAGCCTGCACGCCGTAACCTCTGTGGATGTGACTTCCAGCCAGCGGGATTTCTCTTTCACGGTGGCTTTCACCCAAGTCGCGACTGCGTCACAATAGAATGGTGACTGGCTCCCGAATCCGACTGTGAAACGGTCTCGATGCAGGGCTGAAATATGCTACGATCACGATTTTCGAACTTAAGAGTGACCTCCATTCAATTGGTGGAGGATGGGTACAAATGGCACCACGGAAGAAACGAGCTGACGATTCCGATAACCTCGGACCTTCAAAGGACTTCAGCAGCCTGCAACACATCCTCGGATATCTCAACTATTCAGGGGGGACGTCGGATCCAAAGTTTCTGGACCAACTGAATCAGCTTTGGAAACGGGAGATTTCGACCTCGGAGACCAGTCCATCTGAGACGCTTGAGAGCGTCTTTCAGACACTGCATACCGGTCTCATTGAAATGGCTGCCACGGATTCTGCCTTCGAAGAGTCGAAACAGGCTCACGCTGTCCTGGAACTGGCTGTCCGGAACACACTTCCCGCCTATCAAACCTATCACTCCGACCTGCTCTTCCATCAAAGTCTTGAGACCTTTTGCCAACCCTTTTTCCTGGGAAAGATTTTCGAGGCTGTCCTGCAACAAGGTGGTCCGTGGAATGAAGAAAGGCGAATCGTCGACGGGGCGATTGCCACTCTCAACGACTTCGTCGGTTACCGTCCTGTCGCCGTGCTCGAGAATGGCCGCAAGATGGACGTGTATGCCCACGAACGCCATCGACCGCTTCCGCTGTTCATTCCGGGAGCTGGAGCTGCAGAATGTCGATACGCTCCGCTGATCGAACGGGCGATGCAGTTTCTGGAAGAAGCTCCGCAAGATCTTTTGCAGGAGTCGTTTTTCTCCCTCGATCATCTGGACGAGTTGGCGTGCGACTTACGTGCTTACGATCACTTGAATCCCATCTTCAAACGCACCAACTACATGTTCGGGGAGTGGGACCCGCACCAGATTGATTCGAAAGGTTTCTATCGACGGTTCGTCATCCGACAGATCATTCTCGATTCGCTCTGCGACTGGATTGAAGAAGCTGGCGAAAAATCCCCTCAGGAAGAACGTCTCTTCGATGCATCCGCTGCGCTCTGCGGAACGATGTTGATGGCTTCTTCCATCAGCGGAGCGGGACCGGGAATGCATGATTCCACAGTGTCGCTCACGACGCTTCTCCCGATCGTTGCCGAACGTCGAGATGCCTTTTACACGCGAATTCTGACGCAACTGACCGGAAGCCGAGCCAAACGATTGCATCAGGAAGCGGTCAAACACCAACAACCTTTCGGCCATGTTCGGCAGTACCTGAACATGAAACTCGCTGGGTACGGAGCCCGGCAAGTTCAGCACCGTGAGTTGGCTCACTTGTACGCTGTGATGGGATATGCCCCGGCCAGCCGCCAACAGGCCAATGCCATCCCTGCGAGTTCAATTCGAATCGAAACCGAGATCGAATGCACGATCGCATCCGCTCATCAGGCTCTCGATCTTGAAGATGTAACCGAAGCTGTCGAATTCGCCAGTTCGATTCCCGATCTTCTCGAACGTGGAGTGCAGTGCGGCGCTCTCGTCGATCCATGGAATATCCTCGGATTCCAGGGGCAGTTTCCCCTGTTCACAGCCCGGGAAGACTCGATCCCAGACAGCCGCATCGAAATCCTGATGGGATTGATGGAAGCAACCTTCAACGTCTTTTCCCGAACTTTGGGAGAAGCGGGTGCGAAAGGATTGCAGACCCAGCGAGAAGAAATATCCGTCGTCTTTGAACGGCTGGCCCACTGGTGGGACAAGTTTGGAAGCGACGTCATCGAAGATTTGCCGGATGTCGACGGTCACGAAAGTTGGGAATCCGCGACACACGTCGCAGAAGCGCTGAAAGCCTGGCGCAGTGCTGGGGAATCCGCCGGCGACATCTCCTTCTGGCGCGAACGTGTCGACCAGTTTCAGTCGGCTCAGTCATACGCTCTTGTGGTCGATGCTCTCCTGTCGAAGAAAGACAGCGTCGCTGCCATGGGCTTGCTCATGCAATGGCTGAGCCAAATGGAAGAAGTCGGTTTTGAGTCTCCACAGCACTCGATTTTCTCACTTCTCATCCGATGGATGAAACTCGCGACGGGCGATGATGATGCCCCTGTCCCACCCGATCAGTCGGCAGCTTCGATCCGAAGGATGTTCGCATTCCTGGAAGCCAACGCTGAGGAATGGTGGTCCGTTCCGATCATTCGTCGAACGTCGACCGATGATCAACAGATCATGCCGGGTGAACTTGAGTTTGGTGAACTCGACGACGAAGAAGACTTTGAAGAAGCAGACGGGGAAGATGAACTCTTCAGCGCTGCGTATGACGGAATGGTCTTCCGCGACAGCGCCGAAGATGGCCAGTGGAGCGACACTGTCGATGACGATTCCGGCTCCAATCAGGGTGAGTTCGAAGCCCTCAACCGTGAGTTGGAACCACGACTCAAATTTCTGAATGCGGTTGGGCAACTGTGGCAGATGGCCGCTGCTTCATTCGCTCGTGCCAGCTTTGAATCCGAAGAGAACTATCAGTTTGATGAACAAACCGTCGATGCCTTGATCAGTTGGCACCGCCAGTCGCAGCGTTGGCAAATTGATCTCGCAGAGCTGATGGAGAGCGTCTGGGATCGGGAAGTCGAATCGCCGATCGGAGATCACGACGGAAACGTTGAATACGACATCCAGCTGCAGGTCAAGTTTTATCTGCTTCATCAGATCATCAATACATTGATCTGTCTGAGAAACTCCGAGCGACTGTTAAACGGTATCATTCCTGAATCCGTGACGGTCCCTCGTGGAACGGAACAGGATCGGCGACTCGCGTTGATTTACCGTGCCGTCGTCCAGCGTGACGAATCGACAGTACGAGAGTTACTCCCATCTCTCTTGTCGCGACTGGCTCGAAATCCGTTGCTCTATATCCCCTTCGAAAGTGGGGGAGATCCGGGTCAGATCTTACGGACCCAAGCTCTACAATCTGTTGTCAGGTTCCTGCTTCGCGAGTTGCCCAAACTCGGCATGCTGCGTGAAACATGGCATCTGCTCTACACAGCTTTTCGGATGGAACGAAAGTGGCGTCCGAAAGGTCAGGCGATTACCGAATTCGATCGGCTGTTCACCATCGCCCTGAGAGGGTCACTGAACGCACTCGTCAACAGCGTTCACACCTGGGCGCATGGAAAACTCGACACTGAAGATCTCATCGACGCCATCAGCAGAGTCCTCGATCCGTACCAATGGCTGTGGTCTGAACACAGCCGCACAATGCGAATTTCTGCGGTCGATGTGATGCGGAAGGAAGAGGAATGGGAAGATCTCGCCGAGTTCATTCAGGACTACGGACGCGAACTCTTCCATGCGAGTCATCTTACGCTAGGTAACGTTCGGGCCATTCTTCACAACGGAGTCGACTGGTTTCTTGACTACCTTGAAGAAGAACAAGATCCGATTCATCCGATGAAGCTCTTGGATGATATCGATACCGGAATCATCGATCGCGAGCACGCAGAATGGTGTTTGGAACAAGTCTATTCCATCATCGTCGACCGGTTTGATCGGTTCCTGGAATACAACACGACGACCACACAATCCGACTATGGCGAGATGATTTACTGTCTGCTGGAATTCCTTCGCCTCGAAGCCAGATACGATCGCGATGCTTGGAACCTCACGCCGCTGACGCTCGTGCACGAAGTTCTTGTCCGGAACTCGCTCCTCGAAGCTGCGGAAGTCTGGGAATCAACTTTTGAGATGCAGACCGCGGACCTTGCGGACCAGCACCTTCAGGATTTGCGACGCTTGCAGAAGCTGTTCGGAATGCGGATGCCGACGATCACCGATCATCTGCGAGAGCGCTTCGTGAAACCACTCGCTGTGAACAGAATGCTCTCGCTCGTCGAACCTGCTGTCAGTGACGCTCGATCAGCAAAGCTCAACTCGGACGCCTTCGAGATGCTTCAGGAAGAAGTCGATGAGTATCTCGACGACTGCTGGGGCTCGGGAGTCGACATTCCGGATTGGCTCCAGGCACTCGAACGTGAAGTTAGCGACGCTTCTCAGCCCGACGAAGGTGGTCGTCCCGGAACTGAGGCAGACCTCAATCTGCCGACAATCAGCATTTCGCGGAAGGATTTCCTGGGACAGGCCCGTCGCTGGAAGGAAAACCTGGGGGCAAAGAACCGTCCGAAATCCAGCAAACCAGATCCGGAGCAGTCATCTCAAGTCGACGACAAGACCACTCCAGATGCGACTGACGAACAAGAAGACTGATCGAAAAGAAGCAGTGACATCATCGTGCTGAGCTGTAAAATTCGATTCAGAGGTTCCCTGAATTCAATTGACGGATCGAAATGTCGTTTTTGAATCCTGCAATATTGCTCGGACTCGGTTTTGTTTCGCTTCCGATCATTATCCATCTGCTTCTGAAACAAAAACCGAAGCGGCTCATTTTTCCTGCTCTACGACTCATTCAACAGCGTCGGAAGCAGAGTATGCGGAGGATGCGTCTCAAGCACTTCTGGCTGCTGCTGCTTCGCGTTCTGGTTCTGGGACTGATCGTTTTCGCCATCGCTCGCCCTTCTCTTCCTCCCGCAAACTATGGGCTGACCCGGTTTGAAATTGGATTGCTCTGCGCGGTCGCAGCCATTGCTGTCGCGGTCTACTTTTTCCTCCGCTATCGCATCCAGCACGAACCACTCCGAGCTCACCATCGTGAGGAACGCCAAAATCGACTCCGCAACTGGACGACCGTCGGAACGCTCGCGTGCATTGCGCTCTTTGTCGGCTGTCCTTATCAGCAACGGATTTCCGGTGAACTGACAGACCCGAAACCGTTCCGCACAGTCGACCTTCCCGTCGCAGGCGTGATGCTTTTCGATTCGAGTCTCAGCATGTCTTACCTGCAGGAAGGCAAGACGTCGCTCGATCGAGCCCGGCGAATTGCTCGCGACCACTTGGAGACACTCCCGGCTGGGAGTCGGGTCGCGGTGGCTGATTCGGCAAATGACAACCCCGTGCTGTTTCAATCGACGATGCTATCCGCTCAGAATCGCATTGAAGGATTGCAGCCCAGCCCATCTACTCTTTCACTGGATCGGCGTCTGGAGTCCGCCTTTCGAGCACATCGCGACGACCGTTCTCGAACTCTAGCAGACCAAGACAACATCGCTCCCGATTCGCGAAAAGACCGTTACATTCGCAGAGTTTATCTGTTCACGGATCTCGCTGAATCGGCGTGGCGAGAGCGAGGCTCGTCGTCGCTGTTGGCCGCACTCAAGGACCAGCCAGACGTAAACGTCTATCTGATCGACGTCGGGAATGAAGACCCTCAAAATGTCGCCGTCACTGAAATTGACCTGTCGCGAGAGCTTGTTCCCGTTGGTGGCGACCTGACAGTCTCAACAACAGTCACCGCGACTGGAGCAGACGCTGGCGAAGAGGGTGTCGATCTTCTGCTGAAGAACATGAAGAACCAGACCGCGAGAGTTGGTCAGCTTCAAATGGATATCGATGCTGGCGTTCCTGTGCGGATGCCTTTCCCAACATTGAGTGCACTCGAACAGAAAAACCTGCAAGGCGAAGTGCGTCTGGCGACCAGTGACCCGCTGATGTTTGACAACACCCGCTACTTCTCCGCCGAAGCGATTCCGGCTCCGAAAGTACTTGTTGTGGGTCAAGAGTTTGATGATGTCAACGAATGGATGATCGCCCTCGCACCTTACGAGGGAGTCAACGCCGGCAAGAATCGATTTCTCCCGGTGTTCGAGTCGGTCAGTCGACTCACAGAACTCAACCTGGCGGATTACGCTGCGATTACAATGATCAATTGCCGCCGACTCAGCGACGATGCGTGGTTTCAACTAAGCCGATACGTCGAGAATGGCGGAGGCTTAATCATCGTTCTGGGAGATCCGGACATCGAATCTCCGTGGTACAACCGTGCTCAGGCGGCGAAGTTTCTTCCAGCCCGTCTGGATTCGTGGATGCCGGAAAACGACTGGCGAATCCTCGTCAAGAATCGAAATCATCCTCTGTTTTGGAAGTTCCGTCAGCTCGAAAGTTATGGAGCGTTCAGCATTCTGGAGAGTTTGGTGCGGATCAAACGGTTCTGGAAAATCGAACCGGCCGAACAATCAAACGTGCTCGCCTACTTCACTGATAAAGAGAGTTCACCCGCCCTCGTTGAGCGGAGCTATGGAAAAGGCCGCACGGTCATCTTCGCTACAGATGCCAGTAATCCCGAAGACCGAAGCGCATGGAACAATATCGCATCACCAGTTGGCGACTGGAGTTGGCTATTTCTCCCGTTCACAGAACAGTTGACCGAGTACGTTTCCCGGTTGACTGACATTCAACACAACTTCGAAGCTGGCTCCACTCCGGTCATTCCGATTCAGCCTTCGGAGACCGAATCGACTTATTTGCTTCGTGATCCGGACTTGAAGCAGACACAATGGACCGCAGCCCCAGGTCAATCCACGATCGCGTTCGAGTCATTAGATGCACTTGGCCACTACGAACTCTATGCAGCTGGATCTCGTGTTCCGGTCCGAGGGTTCAGTATCAATGCTCCCGCACGTGAAAGCGAATTGACTCGCCTGACGAACCTACAGCTTGATGCCTTATTGGGCGAAGACAGGTACAAAGTCTCGCGAAGCATTGACGAGCTGAAAGACGACATCAATGCAGCAGATTTAGGCCAGGAAGTTTATCCGGTCTTGCTGATGCTCGTCGTTGTCTTCTTTGTGGCAGAACATCTCGTCGCAGGCTACTTCTACGGAAAGGGTGAGCCTGTCGAAGAACCCGCCGCAATGCCAACCTCTCCGAAGACCTCCGATTCGACGCCGCCATTGAATCCAGAAGAAGCTTCTTGAGAGTCCGTCCAATCGATATCGATACGCGGACCGCATCACTCAAGGTTTTGGAGTTGCAGAGCGGATTCGGAATGCTGACCCAAGGTGCGCAATGCACTTGCTGCGAAGCTTGCTAGAAAATTGATCGCACGCACTTTTGAGCACTTAATCACGGATGCTTTGAGCGTTCATACGGGACACGAATTCAGAACGTCCCGCTGAACTGCGAATCGAAGCGCATGCTCAAAAAAAAAACACTCCCAAGTGGCTACTTGAGAGTGTTGGATTGTCTACTCGGTCTTCATTGCGGTTTGTGCAGAGAGCTGTTCGAAGTCGCCGAATGCTGTTCGAAGCGCTTTCAGATAGACTCGATCCCAAGAGTCAGCAGTCCGTGGATCAAGTCCGTCCTGAAACGCTTGAATGTACTGGTTTCGGGCGCTATCGAGCTGCTTGATCTGGAGATAGGCGTACGCCAGGTGAATTCGTCGAATCGGCGTCGATCCCAACTGGATCGCCTTTTCGAAACTCACTGCAGCTTCCTGATTCTTCCCTGCCGCCAATTGCACGATCCCCTTGGTATCGATCAGGTTGGCTTTCTCCCCAGAGATCTCCAGAGCATGGTCAATCATTTTGGTTGCAAGTTGAACGTTCTTGCGATGGACAGCTTCGATCATGGCAAGGTTGTTCAATGCGACTTCATTGTCGCCATCAATCTCCAGGATCTTTTCGTAGCTTGTCGCTGCTCGATCATACTCTTCCTGAACCACATAAAGACCAGCTTCGACTTGCAGGATTCGGATGACCTCGAGACCGCTTGCGTTTTCCTCAGCGTAAGTCACAAGAGCCATCAACCGGTCATGATCGTTCCCGGCAGGTTGAGCTGCCATTGCGAATGATGTGAAATCGATGAGTCGATCAATCGCAATCTGTTCCTTAGCACCCTCAACGAGATCCAGAGCAGACGAGATCCTTCCATCGCGTGCCAGGAAACCAGCCAGATCAACGGCAGCTGCCGGATTCAGTTGAACGAGGTCCTGATAAAACCCTTCAGCAGTCTTTAGAAGTTCCTTCGATGCTTCCTGACTTGCTTCATCCTTAGCAGCGGCCAGTTGCTTTCCGTAGACCTCTGAAATCTCGGCCGCCCAGCGAATGCGACCTTGAGATTCTGCGTCTGACGGACTCGCGGGACGACTTCGAGCAACCAGAGTCAAGTGTTCGAGAAGTCCATCGAAATCCTTTCGAGCGAAGTGCAATTTCGCACGACGTGAATGCCAGATCGTCGAGTCTTCCTCCATCGATTGCAGAATCACGAGTGAACGTTGAGCCTCATCGAAGGCTTGATCCTGAATTGGACCAGGTCCCTGTTGAACTCCGTAAGCACTCAGCAAATCGATCAGGGTCACATAATAAAATGCCCGCTGCTCATCTGTACCACCGAGTTCCGTCAGTCCTCGAACGAGAGCAATGGCGTTGAGCAGATCGCCTTTTGATTTGTCGTTCCGAGACCCGTAGAGTCGAGCGAGATTCATTTTATCATCAGGACTCAACTCATTTCCGGAATCGAGGATTTTGGAGAAGTAGCCAATGGCTGCTTCCTGCGATGCTCGATCTCCCCGCATCATGTAAACGTACGCCAGTACTCGCCAGTTTTGAAGTTCAGCAGCCTCAAGTAAAGCGTCACCTTTCTTGAACAGTGGCACATTCTCTTCAAGCAAGCGAGTGGCACGCAAGAATCCCGGATTGCCATGATGTTGGGCTTCGAGCACTGCTGCTGACTGTCGAGCCTGAATTAAGACGGACGGTTGAATGTCTTCCGTCGAAGCGAGGTCAATCAATTGTCCGTAAGCGGCGATGGCTTCGTCGTACTGCATCATGCCGAGCAACAGTTGAGCGAGCATTCGAATGCGGACCACGAGTTTCTCTGGATCCTCGCTACTTTCGATCGACTTTCGAAGATGTTCTTCGGTCTTTTCCTGATCTCCGACAATGAGATAGCATCGTGCTAAAGTCAGATCGCGTTCGTCTGGAGCTGCATTGTCGGCCGCACTGGCGATCGCCTTCTCGACTCCTTCCTGATCACCTTTGAGGTGGTGATACAGCACGTCGAGTCTTCGGAGAGTCTCGTCATTGGGATTCATTTGAAGGGCAGTGTCGAGATGCTCTCGAGCAATGTTCAGGCTGTTCGTTCCTGCCGTTCCGGCTCCTGATTCCATCTCTTCACGAGCTAACTCCATGAAGACCTTTGCCAGCCAGGCGGCGTCATCTTCCTGATCAGAAAATGTTCGGGCTGATTGTGCCAGATTGCCTGCTCGATCGTAATTTTTCGTAAGGATCGACAACTCTGTTGCGAATTGCAGAGCATTCGTGTTTCGTGTTGAACCGTAGAGGTCCAGCGCCTCTTTGAGAGCTGCGTCTGCCTCGTTGATTCGACCTGCCTGCTGCAGCAGTTGAGCAAGGGTGTAGAGAACTTCTGCGTCAGCTTCGTTGCGGTCTCTGATGGTCTGGTAGATGGTGATTGCAACATCGGAATTCCCACCTAGAACTTCCAGACGGGCAATCATCGATTCGGCCAATCGCCATTCAGGTCTAAGTTCGAGTGCTTTATCGAGATGTTGAATTGCTTCTATAAGTCGTGGATCTTCAGCGATCGAGTCGCCAGACTCCTGGCTCTCCACAAAGGCTAATGATCCCAGTCGCATTGCTTCACCGTACTCCAGGAGTGGATCGAGATTTTCCTGTCCTTGAGCAACTCTGTCTCGCAGGACTTGAAGTCGACTCTCTAGAGTCTCAGGCGAATTTGCATCGACAGCGTACTGGAAGACTTCCAGTTCCAATTGTTCCTGCGAGAAGGAGTTCCGATCGGTCCTCAGATCTGCGAGTTGAATCGCGCTCTCCAACAGCTGTTTCTCGATTTCCTCGTTGCGAGGATACAGCTGATGCAAGCTATCCAATTGTTTGACTAATCCGCGTTCCAGGAGTTCCTGATCGTCAATTGTGTAAGAATCAGGAGCTTCTCCGAGTGTTCGAATCTCCGCAAGAACGGAGTGAATCGACGCTTTTTGTTCATCCTCGGTGGAAGCTTCTTCCGATTTGCCGGTAGCATCGGCAAGTTTGCTGATGGCGAGTTGGGCCTGTAACATTCGCCAAGACGGTTGATCTCCGAATTCTTCGATAGCTTCTTCGATCGCTTTTTCAGCTTGCTCGATGCGATCCGGTTCCGTTGATTGCAGCAGGAGCAGCACTCGCGTTGAGACTAAAAGCTTCGAATCTGGATGCTCTTCAATTGCGGAATTAATTTCCGCATACGCATTTGCAAAGTCTCCCATTGCACCTAGCAGGTTGACCTTGAGCATGACGACATCAAGATTGTCGGGATAATTTCTCTCCAACATCGAGACAATACGAGCAGCTTCGTTCCAGTTTCTGCGTGCTGGTGGCAGCTGTAAATTGTCGTTGATGAGTTGAGCCAGATAGACTCGATTCGCCATGAACGAATTTGGCTGCTGCAGGATGATTCGCCGTGTTTCGTTCTTGGCCTGCTGCGTCTTGCCTCCTCGCTGCAAGATGCTTACGTACTGCTGTCGGAGGTTGAGATTTCCCGGATTCCGAAGCAGAGCCGTTTCAATTGTCGACTGTGCTTTCTTCCAATTGCCGAGTCGCTCGTAGCAGTAAATCAGTTCCCCGATTACGTCGGCCGTGGTCAGACTGGGAAATGCTTCATGCAAGAAGAGGAGCGGTTCAAATTGTTGGGCTGCAGACTGGTAATCCTGATCGAGCCACAAGTCTTTTCGGGCTTGCAAGACTGCGATCAACCCAGAGAAACCGTATTTTGAGAACTCTTGAGGGACACTTGCACTGCGATAACGCTGCTCCTCAAAACTTGGTGAGTTCTGAAATTCTTCGATTGCAGCGATTTGCTCGTCGACTCGTTTCGCGACCTCAGCTTTCGCTTCTTCCGTCGCTGTTGCCGCATTGTTGCTGCCAAAATTCTTGATTTCCTGCTCAGCCAGAAGGTAACGGTAGTATTCCTTCTGAAAGGTCTCGTTCGGAATTCGATTGACCGTCTCTCGCATCCAGTTGATGAACCCTGGCTGGTCATTGCTCAAGTTCGCCAAGTCTGCCCGGAGGGCTGTCAGCTGAAACGAGTCTGGGTGTTCTTCAATCCGCTCTTCCAGACTGGCAATGACATCGTTCATGTCCTCTGGGTTGAATTGTTCGGACTCTGAAGTCCGCATTGCGACGAAGCAGTTGTACTCGATACTGACTGCTCTTAAGAATCGCTCTAGATTGTCTGTCGATGCTTCTCGTGCTCGTTCCGCATCTTCCAATGCGAGAGTTCCAAGTCGCTTGGAGATCTCAGCAGCTGATGAAGGATCGGCTTCGGGGTCAGCAGTCTGACCGTCTTCGAGGTACCATTTCTGTTGAGCGATCACACTCCTCAACGTTCCATCATTGAATCGATCCACATTCTGAAATGCCAGAATGGCGCGGAACAACCCGCGATTCAGCCAGCTTTCCGTCAGATTATCGGCAGATTCTCCGTCCGCAAACCGCTCAACGCTATCTTCCAAACTCTGAAGCGCCTCGATGACTTGATTTTGTTCGTACAACACACCGGAGAGCAGCCGGTAAGCCTTTGGAGTCGCATCGTCTTTAGAGATTGCCTCCTGGAGGAGCAATATTGCATCTTCCTGTTCATCGAGACCGATTTGTGCCTGAGCCAACTCGACCAGAATTTCACTTTCGTCCGGAAAATCGTCCTTGAGCTCAGTCGCGTGTTGGCGGGCTGTTCGAAAGTATCCGACAGCTTGTTCTGTGAGGCGGATGTCGCCTCTCCCCGAAATACTTTGTCCGAGTTGAAGTGCAAGCTTCGTTCTCTTGCGACGGATCTCGTCGCGTGATGTGTCAAGACGCAGCACTTTTCCCATATTGAGATAGGCACGGTTATAGAAAGTGAATCCCAACCCGAGATTCCCCAGCCCTTCCAGAATCAGAGAACACTCTTCGATTGCTTTAGGATCAGAACCATTGATTCCGAGGTACCGTTGATAGTAGCTGAGCGATTCCCCAAGCGTTTCGACGAGTTGCAGTTTCTCCTCGTCGGACAACTCTTGAGCAGCCTCTAAATCTGGAATGTCGACCTGCTCAGTCAGCTTTCTGGCTTCTCTAAGGTAGCCATCCGCCTGACGATCGATCTGAAAGGCATGTACGGAGACAATCGCGATCCCACAAATCAGGAGCGTCGCAAAGCTCAGCAAGAGGAATCGAGTATTGACCCTTTTCATTTTCCTGCACCATATATATTAATAGAGTTCAAGCTATGACCGAACTTCAGCCCAGCCGATCATGACTCAGCAGATGTTAAAGCACTGGTGTCTTGTGTTGGCTGATCAAGTCGAGAGGTCCAGCCAAAAACCTCTTTGATGAGATCATCAAGAACGAGTTTTCCGTCCTGGAGACTCGACTTCGAGATCTGCATCAACACTTTGACCGTCGCAGGCCATTCACTCGATCCCCACAGTGACTGGTGCACTTTGCGGCCTTCGTTCTTATTGACGATGACATCTTTGCCGATTTGAAACCAATGTGCGGTCACAACCTTCGCTCCATTCAAGTCGAGGAGAAGGTACTCGACACGCACAGCTCCGTGCGGAGTTTCCAGATCTTCGATGAAGCGATCTTCAACTTTATATCCAGCCCCCGTATAGCAGGTTTCCGGATGGTGCGGAGCAGGATCGACAACGTCATCGATTGATGACCAGACAGCCAGATGCACACTGGCCTGCTCCCCATCCGTCGAGGAATAGGTTCTTCCAAGTGTTTGGTCTGCCCCCAAGACCCCGGCAGTCCGCTCGTCGAGTTCATCCTGATCCACGCCCGTCCACTTCCCGAGTACAGTCGGAAGTTCGGAGACCGGTTGCGCAATGGGTCGGATTGAATGTTCGTATCCTCGACTGACGAGTTGCACACACACGAAACAAATGAGCAACAACGCCCCCACAAGGATGAAGCGTGATTTGGGGGCTTGTGCTGCTTGCTCTTGAGATGGCTCCTCAGTCGACTCGGTGGGGGCCGTTTTTTCTTTAGTTGTAGAGGTCATAACGTCCCCTTACCGGATGCCCAGAAACAATTGTACCAATCACAGTGGCTCCATGAGATCGAAGGATGTCTCTCGCTGAAATTGCATCGGGAACGACACTCACATCCCGAGTCAAAGCGAGGATCACTCCATCAACATACTCTGAAACGATTCGAGCATCCACCACTGGCAACACCGGGCAACAGTCAACAATCACGAAATCATATTGTTCTTGCAGCGTTGCGAAGAATTCTGCAAGCATTCCGGAATACGATTCCAAGTAAACTTCGGAGTCAACATTCCCTGCCGGAATGATGGTGAGCTTGTCTTCTTCGATATACTTAGAAGCACCTTCGAGCGTCTCCTTGCCTGTCAGGATATCATAGACTCCAGATGCGCCATCGACTTCGAAGATCTCGTGAACTCGTGGACGACGGAGGTCGAAATCAATCAGGACTGTCTTTTGTCCGGATCGCGCGAGCATTCGGGAGATTTCCACTGAAGCGGTTGTCTTGCCCTCACCCGCCGTGGCACTGGAGACCATGATGCAGTTCTGATTCTCGGAAGCTTTTCTCCGGATCAATTGCGCAACAATTCCACGCACGGACTCCGATAAGGCTCGCTGGAGCTTCATGTCCTTTTTGTCGTCTTTGCCGTTTTTGCCGCCGAGCTGTTTCATCGGCAATCGCGGGATTCCTCCCATGTGCTCGAGGCCAATGGCGAGCCGCATGGTCTTCAGGTCATCAACGTGCTGTTTTGTTATGTCTCTCCACATCAAGAGAATGAGCGGAGCAAAGAGACCTGCTAGGCCCACGCCAATCGTGAGAGCAAGTTGCTTCTTCGGATCGTCTTTTTGAGCACGGTCGGCAAGGGCCATGACTTCAATTCGTTTCGATTGACTCTTTGACTCGACGCGAGTTCGTTCCAATTCTCCTGCCAGGTTTGAAACAACCTGTTCAAGAGATGCGATGTCACCTCTCAACATTTCGACGTCAGTTGAACTTTCGCCCAAATTTTTGAATCTCGCCGTGAGTGCTTTAATCTCCTCCAGAAGCAAACCTTCTTGTTCCACTATTTTCGAAATACGAGATTGAAGATCGATTTCGTTAAACTGTGCCAGCAATTGATCCTGATTCTGACCCGAATCACCGACAACCAATGTTCCAGTTCCCTGTGCTTTCAGGGCTCGCAAACGTTCTGCTTCAATGCGACGCCAGTCCAACTCGTAAGCCAATTGGTCTTGTTCGAATTGTTCTTGCAGACGGCGATTTTCGCGTTCGTATTCTTTTTTGAAGCTGCGTTTTATGAGCGACTTTCGAAAGTTCAGATCGTCATCAATCTTCGCGAGATCGCTCTCGTATTGTTGTCGACTCTTTTCGAGCCCGCTGCCTTGCAAGCGTTTTGCTAGCGCCTGGAACTTCTCTTCAAGTTCTTCTTTCTGCTCGTTCAACCGGCGGATTTCCGGATCAAACGCATACTCCTCTTCAAGAATTTCCTCAGTCAGTACCCATTGATTGGATGACTGGCCGACTGGAAGCGGAGGCAGAGGAGCCCTGAGAGATGGATCAACAGGTTCTTGAGTGACGACCGGTTGTCCGTCTTCACCCGGGACAGCTTCTCCGGTTGATTGGCGGTGCTTTTGTGTCTCGAGCAATGCGAACAACTGTGCTTCGAGTTCCATTCTTTTGAATCGAAGCTCGTGTCGTTGCTTTTCGAGAGTTTCACGCTCACTCAAAGTTGACTGTTGAGTCAGAGTCAACGACTCGGAGCTTCCTGATCCAGCCGTCTGGGCCATTCGGACGAGCTCATCTCGAGCGGCTTTCAACTCTTTCGTCTTTTCCAAGTACAGACTCTGTAAATCCTCGAGTCGCTTCTCGTCTTTCTTCTCGTCCGCCGTCACGTATTTTTCGTAGTAGTTTTCAACGACCGAATTGACGATCAGCATTGCAGCTGCTGGATCAGGATCACGGAACGAGACGTTCAAGAGTTCCGTGTCAGGAAGCTGCATCACGTTGAGATTTTCGCGAATCCATTCAATCGGATCGGGTTCGGACTGAATCTGGGGAAGTTGAGCAACTTTCTCATAATGGCCGAGAACTTGATCGATGTTGAGGTCGCTCCGAATCAACTGAGCCTGCGTTTGCAGAAACAGCTTGTAGGTAATCGCACTTGTCTGCACCTGGTCCGCTGTGTTGAAGATCAACATCGGATCGTCTTGATGGATATGAAGTTGAACAACTGCCGTACTCTGAGGCTTCATGAGAAGCCACGGAATAATCGCTAAAGGCGTCAGCAAGATTCCCAGCAGCAGGCCCAACGCCCAACGGCGACGGAATGCGTGCCAGATTGCACTGAGTTGAATTCCACTTCCCTCTTCAGCTGGGGCCGAGGAGACCGTGTTCTGAACGAGGTACGGCGCTTGTGGGTTGTTCAGGCCACGACTAGAACGCCCATTCGCAGCGAGAGGTTTTCCGACATCCGTCGACATATCGTCAGTCCAAAATCCAAAACTAGGTCACACGAATACCGCTCGATCACGGCACATCAGTACGTCAGTTGTCAGTCTTAAGCAGTCCGAGGTGAATCCTCGATGAACACTCTTGAGAGGAACTGAAGTTCCAGCCACAAAAGGATCATTGCCAGCGGCATCATCATCCAGCCGGCGAAGTCGTGGAACAATTTCTCGGCAAACTCCGGATCACCGTACTCGTAGGCAAGTGCTGTCACCACGATTCGGAACAGATTTGCCAGGACGGCGATGACGCCTGCACTGAGACAGAGCACAATTCGTTCCCAAATCGGTCGATCAATGACCAGGCACAGTCCGACAGAGAGTGCAAAGAACGAATAAAGCATTCGGATCCCACTACAAGCTTCGGCAACACCCACCACTTGATCTGACAGTGTAATGATATTTCCGTTGGAAACTGCCGGGACCCCGAAGGTCTGAAGCGCGTAAGTCGCACAGATCGTTGCCAGACTCTGGAGTTGGCCGCTCATCATGCTGGAAACCATACGCGGCAGTGGAATCATGAAGACGAGAAATAGTATCGCAGGAGCCGCCCAGTAGAGCGCCTTGAATCCTGCACACAACACAACGATGCCCAAAAGCAGCGGAATCAGAGAAAACGCTTCAAGCGTGATGATCGGAGAATAGATTCCGAACAGCTTCATCATCAAAGCCAGCACAATCAGAACAATCCCGGTGATCGTTGCTCCGAGGGAATTGCGGCCCATGTCTGCTCCGTTCAGAAGCTCGCGTCGATGGTAAAGCAGATACATCGAGATCAGGGGAACGAAGAATCCGTGCGAATAATCGGGATTGGAATTCCAGATCCCGACCAGCCAAACCATCGTGGAATAATTGATGAGAACTGCAAAGACACTGAATACGGCAGCCCATGTCAAAGCAGATCGCTGAGTCACCGAAAGCCCACCTTCGGCGAAGTCTGTTGATCCAGAACTCGTGCGCAGATTCATAGAAGTATTCGTTCGTTAGGGAATTCTACTTAGATTTCAGCGAGTGAAGATCAGTACGACAGCAGACCAGCGGCAAAAGGATTGGTCAGCAGCTTACTGGATTCGTCGTGGTTCGCGAGTTGTCTGATCGTAAGACAAGTCACACTCATCAGTCGTCAACAGTCGTGCGATCGGAGATCTTCGCGATCGCGGCGTGGGGTTCACCGGGTTGGTTGATGACACGTCTTGCGTCATTGATCGACAAACAATGGCCCGAGATGGGGGGAATCGGCGCAATGCCTTTGCTCATCATCGTAAACGCGACGATACGAGAATACAATCACCGTTTTCTGGATCAATGTCGAATTTGAGAGTTTAGGCATTGCAGTAACGCTAGGAGGCCATTGAGGCCGGTTAGACCGGTTCGTTGGAACATCACTTCACAGTCTCCAGTCAAACTCCTTATCGATCTTGCTCTGTAAAGTTCTCGATTCGCCATGCATTGAGAAATTTTGATTGGGAAAACCGTCACAATCCGGTAGCCCTGGTAATCTCGAGCAACAGCGAGCTTGTGGATCATTCAGGTAGAATTCAATCATTTTTCAGCAGCAAGAATTCATGACCCGTTCCTGTTTTCATAGAAGACATCTCAGCAGCAGCAAACTGCTCAATCACACCCATGCGACGCGTGTTGTCGTCTACCGAATCTGACCGGAGTCGACGTTCTCAGATTCTGCCAGAGGAAGTCGAGTTTTCAATTTAAGAGTCTCGAATTGAAAGAAAT